>JAUWCW010000164.1 GCA_030609125.1 Candidatus Rokuibacteriota bacterium | reverse complement strand
GCCGCTTATGCCGGACGTCGGGTTTTAAAGGCACATTCTCACAAGAGATCTTTCCCTTCAGCAAACACCGGGCATTTCACGAAACTGCTTCCGGGAGGCGGATCTCGATGCTGACGGGGAAGACCTGGACGGAACCGGCGATGGCATTGGCCGGAGGGGTTGCGAAAATCAACCGGTTCGGGAAAATGGGGGGGAACTCTCAGCACGAGGTGGTGAATGAAGATCGTTCCGCGTCCTGTCAGAAAAGCGGCGACTCCGGCCGTTCTTGCGCTTGTTCCTGCCGTCCTGCTCCTCGCTGTCCCGCTAACGGCACACGCGGCCGAAGCGCAGGCCGAGGAGACCTCCCGGATGGAGGACATTCACCGGGACATGTCCGATATGGTCCTGAAGATGGCCAACTCCATCGACGGTTTCTTCGGGACGGAGCGCCACACGACCTTCGAGCAGAACACCAGCAGCATCAGGCTGCGCCTGAACTTCGACTGGACGGAGACGACCGGGGTGGATCTCTTCCCCAACGTTCGGCTTCACCTCGTCCTCCCCGGCACGATGGACAGGCTGCGCATCGTCGCCAACGAGGACGACGAAGAGGGCGCGGAAGCCGGCGGCCGGGACGCGGAAAACGAATCCGACATCGCCCTGCGATTCGTCGGCTTTGAAACGGACCGGCGGGGGCTGAGCTTCGACGTCGGTGTCCGCATCAGGGACTGGGTCTTCGCCGGCTTCGGCCGTGTCAACCTCCAGCTCGCCTATCCCCTCGGCATGGAGTGGGCAGGCCGCTCGACGAACCGCCTCTACTGGTACACCGATACGGGGTTCCGAAACGACTTCCGGCAGTACTTCGAGCGCGCCATCACGAAGAAGCTCTTCTTCCGGTCACGTACGCGACTCCAGTACTTCGAGGAGGAGGACGCCAACCCCTTCCCGGAGCAGAGGTTCTCGCTCTTTCAGAAGTTCAGCGACGGGATCGCCCTGGCGTACGAGGCGACGGCGGAGAAGGTTCCCGCCGACGACACCCCCTTCGACGACGAGGACATCCTCGTACCCGACGACTCCTACACACACTACACCCTGAGGATACGCACCCGCTTCAAGACGCGCTGGCCCTGGCTCTTTTTCGAGGTCTGGCCGGTTCTGATCTATCCGGAAGAGTTCGACTACGACCCCACTCTCGCGGCACGTTTCAGGATGGAGATAACCCTGGGGCACATCAAGGACCACACCCTGACCGTCGAGGAGTAGCGGCCGTTCAGGACCCGTCGCCTTCGGGCGCCGGATGGGGCGGGTCCGAGACGTAGTGCGGCGAAACGATGGTGATTCCAGCCTCGTTGAACGTGTCCTGGATGTTCGCGTGAAGCTACGCCAGAACGGGCAGGCGCTTCTCGGGCCTATCAAGGTAGGCGTTGAGCTGGTATTCCACGAAGAAGTCCGAGAGGGACGTCTGCATCACGAACGGCCCGGGACTCTTCCTCAGTCCGGCGGTGCGGACGGCGGCCTCGATGAGCTGCTCGTGCACCTTCCTCCACGGAGCGTCGTAGCCGATGGTGACGGAGGTGTGAAGAATCACGCCTTCCCTGCCGGCGAGTCGGGAGAAGTTCTTCGTCGACGTGCTCATCACGACCGCGTTGGGGATAGTGATCTCCTCACGCTTGGGGGTCCTGACTTTCGTCGCCAGCATCCCCAGGGAGAGGACGACCCCCTCGGTGTCGCCTATCCGGACGTAGTCGCCCTTGCGGAGCGCCCTGGAATACATGAGGACGAAACCGCTCATCGCCTGGCCGACCACGCCGCTCCCTCCCAGCGAGATCATCAGCCCCACGATGATGCTCAGGCCCCTGAAGGCCTCGCTGCCGCTTCCCGGAAGGTAAGGGTACATGGCCACGAGAGCGAAGCCCCAGATGAGGAACACGAGGAGGCGCCGCGTCGGCATGGCCGTCTCGGGGAAGACCCAGGACGCCCTGACCCTGCCGGACTCCACGGAGTCGAAGAAGGTTCTCACGAGACGCGTCAGGAGTCTCGCCACCAGAAATATCAGGAAGACCGAGAAGATGTTGGGCAGGGCGCGGGCGATGCCGAGGGCGAGGCCCTGGACGGCCCCGACGACGAAGCCTCCGGCCTTCTCTCCCCAGGGGCGGGTGTAGGGGAACAGCCCGAGCACGAAGGCGACCCAGGTAAAGGTCAGGAAGAAACGGGCCGCCCACGCCGAGAGGACGATCAGGCTCCGCGTGGCGGCCGTCACCTTGCTCGTTTCGGCTATAGTGGCTTCGTCCACGTCCTTCTCGACGGCCTTCACTCCCGCCTCGAATCTTTGCAGCAGGAAACCCTGAAGGCGTGCGACCACCCAGAGAAGGACCGCGAAGGCAAGGCTGGCGAGGGCGGACAGACCGACGGAGCGCAGGATCGCCTGCAGGCTTCGCTGCTCCCGCATCTCGGCCAGCACCAGCTCGAGGTTCTCGACCGCTTTCGCCGTTGTTTCCTCCAGCCTCTCGACGCCGAGAGGGTCCAGGTCGAGGCGCGTGACGCCGATGATCCCCACGTCACCGACCAGGAGAATGTTGCCGGGCCTGAACTTTCTGACTGAGACTTCGGGAGTCTTCCGGTGCGCCACGGCCCGGGCGAAATTCTTGACAGCCTCTTCCGCCCTCTCCTGGGGGGTATTGGTGGCATACCTCGCCCGCAGGGTGACAATGGGGCGGTTCTGGAGGACCAGGACGGCGGGCGCGTCTTCGGGGTGAAGGGTGAGGATCTCGCCGAGGGCCTCGACGATGCTTTCGACGGCCTCTTCCTGAAGAGGGGTGGTCTGACCGGGGAGGAATATCGCCTTCGGGGCCTCTTCGGCCGTTGCCGATCCTGTCTCCTCACCCTGCGCCCGGACGGCCCCGGGCAGGGAGAAGAGCAGCAGGAGTGCAAGAACAAACAGGAGCGCTTTTCTCATGATTTGCTTTTATAAGGCGGGGTTGTGCTTGTCAAGCCCGTGATGGAGCCCTGTCGGGGATCACTCCCCACCTCTACCCACGCATTCTCTTCTGCATTCTCTTCTTGACAGACGGCATCGCGCGGGGTAAAAAAGTGCTGAAGTGTTGATTCGCCGCTTCTTCGGGGCAGGAACCGTCACTTTGCACCAGGAAGGAACCTGAAAGGCGCATGCGCAGGAATTTCGGCCCCGCCATCATCTTCGCTCTTGTCGTGCCGGCCGTTGCGGGTCTCTCCTTCACGGCCTGCGACAACTCGGTCACCGGCTCTTCCGACGGCGGCGCCAACAGGGCGGTCGTGGTCGGGGTCTCCGCCTACCGCGTTCCCAGCTTCAACCTCAGCTTTGCCGACGACGACGCCCTTGACTACTTCAACGCCCTCATCCAGGGGGCCAACTGGAGCCCCAACGACGTAACAGTCCTCCTCAACGCCCAGGCCACCAGGTCCGCCATCATCGACGCCATCAACAGCGTCGGCGGCTCCCTCTCTTCCGGCGACAAGTTCGTCTTCTACTTCTCCGGCCACGGGACCAAGGGACCGGACCTTGACCCTCTCGACGAGGCGGACGGTCTCGACGAATACATCGTCCCCCACGACGCCCTGTCGAACTCTCACGCCAACGACATCCGCGACGACGAACTCGAGCCCATCATCACCGGTCTGCCGACCAACAACGTCCTTGTCGTCCTCGATTCCAGCTTCAGCGGGGGGATGATCAAGAGCCGCTTCGCGCCGCCGGGGAGGGTAAAATTCATCGATCGGGGCATCGTGAGCGCCGCCCGGATGCGCCAGCCCGACGGCGGCGGATTCAAGGACCTCGACCGCGCGGCGGGCGTCATCACGCAGACCGCGTCGGCAACCAATGAGTCGCCGCTGGAGAGCAGCTCTCTACGCAACGGCGTGTTCACCTTCTACATGGTCGAAGGCATGCTTGGACCGGCCAACCCGGGTGGTGACCGCATAACGGCCCAGGAGGCCTTCAGCTACGCGGCCCCACGCTCCACGGCCTTCTTCTCGGGCATGCACCCCCAGCAGCGGGACAATCGCGGCAGCCCCTACACCCTGATCATCAAGTAGTCTCCCCAAGATCTGAACGCCCTTCTTTTTATTTTTTCTCTGATTTCCTGTACTCTTCTACCGTGAAAACACTGCCGGCAAGCGGAAGGTTCCATGCGGCCCCGATGGCCTTCCTCGCCTCGTTCCTGATCGGCTGCGGCCCCGCTCTGGCCGGTGGAGGCGATGCTCTCCAAGGCAAACCAGTCGGGGAGATACGCCTCTCGGGGCTGAAGTACACCCGCGAGCAGCTGGTAAGAGCGTCCCTCGTCTCGCGTGTCGGCGAGCCGTACCTCGAGGAAAAAACCGTACAGGACAGGGAGCGCCTCGATCGGCTCGGCATCTTCAGCTCCATCTCGATTCATCCCCGCGAGGCGGACGGAGAGGTCCTGCTGGATTTCAGGTTCAAGGAAACCTTCCCCTACCTGCCGCTGATCACAGCCGACATCACCGACGCGGACGGGCTGACCGCCGGACCGGGCCTCAAAGCCGTGAACCTCTTCGGAAGGGGCATCAGCTTTTCCGGGGCGGCGCGCTTCGGTCAGGCCACGACCGTGGAGCTGCAGACGGAGAACCCCTGGCTCCCGGGCGGGCATTTCATCTACCGGGCCGCCGCCTGGTACCGTGACCGGTACAACGAGCTCGACGATTTCGACGAGAACTCCTTCGAGGTGGATCTTCGCTTCGGGCGCACCCTCGGCGATCGCCGCCGGGCAGGCCTGCACCTTATTTACCTCGGCATGAAGAGCGATGTCGACGGCATCACGCTTTCGGATGACAACCACGACAACCTGCACGCCGCCGGTTTCTTTCTCGGATACGACAGCCGCGATGCATGGTCGAATCCCCACCGGGGGTGGTGGACGGAAATGGACCTCCTCAAGGTGGGCGCCCCCCTCGGCGGCGACGGGGACTGGTGGAGGCTCTCTCTCGACGTCAGGCGCTATCAGCCCGTCAGGCCCCGGCACACCCTGGCCCTCTTTGCCTACACCGCTCTGCAGACCGGGGAGGTCGGAAAAGACATCCCCGCATACATGGATTTCGGCATCGGCGGAACCAACTCCGTTCGGGGCTGGGAGCTCGGGGCGAGGCAGGGGAAGAACGAGCTGATCGGGACGGCGGAATACCGCTACGTCTTCCGCGAGAAGCGGCCCCTTGAAGTCTTCGGCGCCACCTTTCACCTCGGGCTCGAAGCGGCGCTTTTCGGGGATGCGGGCATCGTCTGGGACGAGGACGCGCAGTTCCGCACCGACAACGTGATCGCCGGGGGCGGCGTCGGCCTCAGGCTGCTGATTCCCTTCG
>JAUWCW010000303.1 GCA_030609125.1 Candidatus Rokuibacteriota bacterium | reverse complement strand
CCCGGCTGGTGCAATTTCTTTTCGAGCATGGCGTTCTCGCGACAGGGCTGAGTTTCCCCGTGGTGCCGAAAGGCGACGAGGAGGTGCGCTTCCAGGTCAACGCCTCGCACACCGAGGCCGACGTGGACGAGGTTCTCGCGGTGCTTGAAAGATTCAAGAAGGAGGAACCGCGCAGAGTGAAAGCGGGGCATCGCTGATGCAGGCCGTCGAAAAGCATGGATCCGGCCCCTTCGCGCGGCACGATTTCGTCCCGATCGTCCAGGGCCCTCCCGCGAGCAGACGGGACGAGATGGATCGGGCCGTGGAACGCCTGCGGGAGGGTGCGCCGGCTTTCGCCGCCCTCCCCCTGGAGGAGAGGATCGCCTTGGTCGACGAGATCCAGGGCGGCGTTCTTCGTGTCGCCGAGGCGGGTGTCGCCGCCTCGTGCCGTGCCAAGGGGATCACCGCGGGAGAATCGCTGGAAGGTGAGGAGTGGGCGTCGGGCCCGCTGGTCGTGGTGAGGCACCTGCGCCTCCTCCGCGAGTCGCTGGGGGCGCTCAAGACCCGCGGGAACACCCCCGTGGGTCCCGTTCGCTATCTCCCCGGCGGGCAGCTGGCGGTGCAGGTGTTTCCCATGAACAGGCTGGACGGGATGCTCCTGCGCGGCGTCACCGCCGAGGCGATCCTGGAAGAGGGCGTGGGGGAAAACGAGCTGAGCGAAGGGAGGGCCCCGTTTTACCGCTCCTCCCGCCACGACGGGAAGGTTGTTCTCATTCTCGGCGGCGGCAACATCGCCGCCATTTCTTCCACCGACGTGCTCACCAAGATGTTCAACGAGGGAAAAGTGTGCGCCCTCAAGATGAATCCCGTCAACGCGTACCTGGGACCCTTTATTGAGGAGGCCTTTGCCGCGGCGATCAAGAGGAACTTCCTGGCCGTTATCTATGGAGGAGTCGAGGAGGGCGGCTACCTCTGCGGCCACGAGGGGATTGACGAAATTCACATCACCGGTTCCGACCGGACCTACGACGAGGTCGTCTGGGGACCCCCGGGCCCGCACCGCGCGGCAAGGAAAGAAGCGGGTGCACCTCTGCTGACCAAGAAGATCACCTCCGAACTCGGGAACGTGGCGCCGGTTATTCTTGTTCCCGGACCGTACAGCGAGAGGGAGTTGACGTATCAGGCCGGCGATCTGGCCGGTTACGCAACCATGAACGCCTCTTTTCTGTGCAACACCGGCAAGATTCTGGTTACGGGGAGGAAATGGCAGGGGAGAGTGCCGTTTATCATGCAGCTGCAGGATTTCCTTGCCCGGATCCCGACGAGGAAGGCCTACTACCCCGGCGCGGAGGAGCGATGGCACCGGTTCACGAAGGGGCCGTACAGGCTGCGTACCTTCGGCGGCTCCGGCGGGGGGCGGCTCCCGTGGGCGCTGGCGACCTGGATCGATCCGGAGGGAGAGGCGGTGCCCCTCTTTCGGGAGGAGAGCTTCTGTCCCGTCATCGGGGAAACTTCCGTGGCCTCAGCCGATCCCGAGGAGTTTCTCGAGGAGGCGGTTCGCTTCGTGAACGGGAGGCTCTGGGGGACTCTCTCAGCCACCCTCGTCGTGCACCCGCGCACCATGGCGGATCCCGTCCTGGCCGCCGCGGTGGAGAAGGCCGTCTCCCGGCTCCGCTACGGGGTGGTCGGCATCAACGGGTATCCCGGCATGGCCTACGCCCTGGGGACCCCTCCCTGGGGGGCGTGGCAGGGATCGTCGCCGGAAGACATTCAGAGCGGCCACGGCTGGGTGCACAACACGTCGATGATCGAAAAAGTGGAGAAGGTGGTGTACAGACATCCCCTGACGACTTTTCCCAGGCCGCCGTACTTCCCCAACCACAGGGGCCTCCGAACGCTCATGCGCCGCATGACCGCCCTGGAAGAGAGGGCATCGTGGACGCGGGTGCCGGGGGTCGTGACGACGGCGGTCAGGGGATGAGCGCAATGGACGGCGGCGTACTAAAACTGATCGTCTTCGACTGCGACGGGGTCCTCTTCGACTCGCGGGAGGCCAACAGGCGCTACTACAACCACCTGCTGGAGAAGTTCAGTCGTCCCCTGATGGACGACGAGGAACTGGAGTACGTGCACACCCACAACGCGGACCTCTCGACACGTCACATTTTCCGGCGCTACCCCGGGGAGGCCGAAAGAGCCGATGCCTACCGCCGGGGGGTGGACTACACGCCTTTTCTGAAATACATGAAGATGGAGCCGGGACTGAAGGGGTTCCTCGCGTTCGCCAGGCGGAGGTACAGAACGGCCATCAGCACCAACCGGACGACCACCATGCCGGCGGTGCTCGAGATGTCGGGGCTGGGGCCGTTCTTCGACATGGTCGTCACGGCCCTGGATGTCGCCAACCCCAAGCCCCACCCGGAGGCTCTCCTCAGGATTCTCGAGCACTTCGGCCTGCGAGCCGGGGAGGGGATATTCATCGGAGATTCGGAAGTCGACAGACAGCACTCGGCCGCGGTGGGGATGGAGATGGTCGCCTTCAGGAACGCTTCGCTCCCGGCCGAGTACCACGCCGGCAGCTTCGAGGAAGTGGCGCGTCTCCCCATGTTCTCGGACTCCCGCGGCTGACCGCGGGCGGGATTCTCAGTCCTTCTTCTCGTCCTCCGCAGCAGGAGCTTCGGCGTCCTCCCCGGTTGCCGGCGCCTCGGGGTCTTCCGGTGTCTCCTCGGTCTTCAGCTTCTCCTCAGACTCTTCAGCCTGGGCCGGAAACTCCTCCTCCAGGACGCTTCCCGGCCCGGGGCTCTCGTCGCCCGCGGCGGCAGCATCCGCCACCTCGGCGGGCCCCGCATCGGCGTCCTTCCTTTTCGACGCAGCGTAGAGCATCCAGATGAAGGCGAGGAAGGCGATGATGACCAGCCCGCTGGCAGTCGTGAGGTGGAACCGTTTCCAACTGAAGAGGGCGGTTCTGCTGGACACTTTCGCCGAACCGAGGATCTGCCTCATGTTCTGGATTTCCGCGTCGATCTGCTGTACGCGCTTTCTCAGGCCGACCGACTCCTGCTCCAGTAACGCGGCGGCCTCGGCCAGCAGGTCGCGCTGCCTTTCCAGGCTGTCGACCCGCTCCCCCAGAAAGCGGACCGTTTCGCTGAACTCGTGTTGCCTGTGGCCGGATGTGGTCCTGGCAACAAAGAGGTACAGGACGAGAACGGACGAGAAAACAGCTAAAACGGCGACAAAACCTGCGATGATGCTCTTCTTCATTTTCCTTCCCCCTC
>JAUWCW010000246.1 GCA_030609125.1 Candidatus Rokuibacteriota bacterium | reverse complement strand
GTTGAGGACGGTGAGACGTTCGAGTTTTCTCCCGGCGCACTGTCGGAGATGATAGACAAGACGAGTTTCGCCATGTCTCACGACCAGACGAGACATGCCCTGAACGGAGTGCTGTGGGAAGTGGGACCCGCCGGAGACGGTGAAGCGGAATGCCGCATGGTGGCCACCGACGGTCATCGCCTGGCCTACATCAGGAGAGTCTGCCGCGGTGAAGTGACCCAGAGCCGGGGATCGATCGTACCGCGGAAAGCCATCATAGAGTTGAAGAGGCTTATCGGTGAGAGCGGGGACGGCAAGATAGAAGTCTTCTTACAGGAAAACCGGATGGCCTTCCGCCTCGGGGAAAGCGTTATGGTGACGAGACTCGTGGAGGGGCAGTTTCCCGACTACAAGCAGGTCATTCCCGCCGAGAGCAGCAGGAAAGCGGTTGTGAACAGGGAAAACTTCTATCGCGCCGTGAGAAGGGTGGCGACGCTTTCCAGCGACAGGTCCTCCCCCCTCAGGTTTGCGTTCCGGCAGGGGGTCGTGACGGTGTCGACCATCAATCCCGAGGTGGGAGAAGCAACGGAGGACCTTGAGGCCGAATACCAGGGAGAGGATCTGGATATCGGTATGAATGCCCGCTACATCGTAGATTCCTTCTCGACGCTGGAGCAGGAGAAGGTGAGCATTGAAATGAACGAGGCTCTCAGTCCGGGTCTCGTGAAACCCATAGGCGACGATGATTACCGCTGCGTGATCATGCCCATGAGACTGTAACAGAGAGGAATTTGAACCGGAAAATAGTAGCCATACTGAACTACCGCTCCTCAAGGGGCATCCTGAACGTGGGCAGTCTCCTTGAAAAGGCCGGGAAAAAAGGGAAAGTACGGCCGCGAAACTGGGAGCAGTTGCTGAACAGATTCCGTTCGCTCACGGTGTACGAGGACGGCAGCTGCCTCCTGCACACCCTGTCGGCCGCTTCCATGATACGGAGAAGAAGAAAAGTCTGCCTGTGAGGATATGAGATCGTGACGGAAGAGAAAAAGAAAGTGGAAAAAGGCGGGAAGGGACGGTCCCCGAAAAAAGACGATTACAGTGCTGAGAACATAAAGGTTCTCGAAGGTCTCGAAGCGGTCCGCAAAAGACCGGCAATGTACATCGGCAGCACGGGAGTCGATGGTCTGCACCACCTTGTGTACGAGGTGGTCGACAACAGCATCGATGAGTCTCTCGCGGGCTTCTGCACGGAAGTCAACGTTCTTATCCACAGCGACGAATCCGTGACGGTAATCGACGACGGCAGGGGAATACCCGTGGACATACATCCGACGGAGAAGATTCCGGCCGCCGAAGTCGTGATGACCAAACTCCATGCCGGCGGAAAGTTCGACAAGGACAGTTACAAGATTTCGGGCGGCCTCCACGGGGTCGGAGTATCGGTGGTAAACGCACTCTCGGAGTGGCTCGAGCTGGAGATCCGCCGCGACGACAAGGTCTACCAGCAGATATACGACCGGGGCGCGCCCCGGCAGTCTGTCGAGGAAGTCGGCAAGACCCGCTCCCGGGGAACGAAAGTGACCTTCAAGCCGGATCCGGAGGTGTTCGAGGTCCTGGAGTTCAATTTCGACACCCTTTCAAAGAGACTGAGGGAGCTTTCTTTTCTCAACAAGGGGCTGAAGATAACCATCAAGGACGAAAGAGACGGCAAGGAGCATGAATTCCACTATGCCGGCGGCATCATCTCCTTCGTCGATCACCTGAACCGCAACAAGAACCTGATCCACAAGAAACCGATTTACATCGAGCGCGAAAGAGACCGGACCCAGATAGAGATAGCCATGCAGTACAACGACAGCTACCAGGAGCAGATTTTCTCCTTCGCCAACAGCATCAACACCACGGAGGGAGGAACCCACCTTTCAGGTTTCAAGGCCGCCCTGACGAGGACGATCAACAGCTACGGATCGTCAAAGGGTCTGTTCAAGGACCTCAAAAGCAACCTCTCGGGGGAAGACGTGAGGGAGGGGCTGACGGCGGTCGTCAACGTGCGGCTCCCCGAGCCCCAGTTCGAGGGGCAGACGAAAACCAAGCTCGGAAACTCCGAGGTGAAGGGGATCGTCGAGTCCGCCGTGAACGAAGCCCTGGGCGAGTTCTTCGAGGAAAACCCCGCGGTGGCGAAGAAAGTCACGCAGAAGTGCGTCTACGCCGCCACGGCCCGCGACGCGGCCCGCAAGGCCCGCGACCTGGCGCGGCGCAAGGGGGCGCTGGAAGTGAGCAACCTCCCCGGGAAGCTTGCCGACTGCAGCGAGAGAGATCCGGCCCTGAGCGAGCTGTACATCGTCGAGGGAGACTCGGCGGGCGGATCGGCCAAGCAGGGCAGGGACCGGCGCTTCCAGGCCATTCTTCCCCTGAAGGGGAATATCCTGAACGTGGAAAAAGCCCGTTTCGACAAGATGCTCAATTCAGAGGAGATCAAGGTCCTCATCACGGCCCTGGGGGCGGGAGTGGGCAAGGACGACTTCAACATCGACAAGATCCGCTACCACCGAATCATCATCATGACCGACGCCGACGTGGACGGCGCCCACATCCGGACCCTCCTGCTCACTTTCTTTTTCCGGCAGATGCGGGAGGCCGTCGAAAGAGGATACCTCTACGTGGCCCAGCCGCCGCTGTTCAGGGTGAAGAAGGGCAAGGAAGAGCAGTACGTCAAGAACGAGAGCGAACTGGAGGAGATCCTCCTGCAACTCGGGCACAAGTCCATCAAGATTCACTGCAAGGACGGCGACGTGCAGGGAAAGAAACTCCTTGCCGCGCTGAAGCAGATGGTGCTGGTGGAGAGAAACATCAAGCGCCTGGCGCGCAAAGGCTACGATCCCTATCTCATAAGGGCCATGAGGGCGATAGGCCTGCTGGAGAAGGACGTGCTGAAGAGCAAGGCAAAGCTGGAAAAGCTCACAAACAAGATAAGCGTCTATCTTGAAAAGAACTTCGAGCACGTGACCCTGATGGATGCGCGCTTTGAGCAGGACGAGGAGCACAATTCCAACCGGGTGGTTTGCGAGATAGACAACCGGGGCAACCGGGACGTGAACATCATCGATACGGAACTGATGAAATCCCCCGAAATCAAGGAGATCCGCGAGCTCCGGGAGAACCTCTCCACCGTTGGAGCGGCGCCCTACACCGTCTCCCATAACGGCGACCGGACGAGCCTGAGGAGCGGCGAGGAAGTCATCGAGTATGTTCTCCGGGAAGGCAAGAAAGGGATGAGCATCAACCGCTACAAGGGACTGGGGGAAATGAACCCCGGGCAGCTCTGGGAGACGACGATGGATCCGGCGGCGAGAACCCTCCTGCGGGTGGACGTTGAAGATGCCGTCGAGGCGGACCAGACCTTCACCACCCTCATGGGTGACAAGGTCGAGCCGAGGCGGCAGTTCATTGAGAAATACGCCCTGCAGGTGAAGAACCTTGACATTTGATCCCGGAAAGACCGGACGCCCCCTGCAACATCAGGAACGATATTGGAGCACTGAAGACTGATGGACGCTACCCGCAGCAGGACGACCATGCCGGAGAAGACCGTGCCGATCAACATCGAAGACGAGATGCGTCAGTCCTACCTGGACTACGCCATGAGCGTCATCGTCGGCAGGGCCCTGCCCGATGTCCGCGACGGGCTCAAGCCGGTCCACCGGCGGATCCTATACGCCATGCACGAGCTGGGCCTGCCCTACAACCGGCCCTATAAGAAATCGGCCCGCGTGGTCGGGGAAGTGCTCGGTAAGTACCATCCCCACGGCGACAGCGCCGTCTACGACTCGATCATCAGAATGGTTCAGGATTTCTCCCTGCGCTACCCGCTCATAGGGGGCCAGGGGAACTTCGGCTCCGTAGACGGCGACGCCGCGGCGGCCATGAGGTACACCGAGGTCAGAAT
>JAUWCW010000009.1 GCA_030609125.1 Candidatus Rokuibacteriota bacterium | reverse complement strand
AACTGCGATCTTATAGGTTTTGGACATGACGTCTCCTCTGATTATCAGATAGCTGCAGCGATGTATTGTAATGAATCTGGCCGTTTTTGCAAAGGCCTTCGTGCCGGCCTTCGTGCGGGCGCGGGTCAGCGGCCGATGCAGAGGTACTGGAAGCCGGCGGCCTTCATGGCCGCCGGGTCGCAGATATTGCGGCAGTCGACCACGCGTGGGGAGGAGAGGAGGGACTTGAGGCGTTCCAGGTCGAGTGAGCGGAACTGGTTCCATTCGGTGAAGATGACCAGAAGATCGCCTCCGTCGATGGCGTCGTACGTTCCGGAGGCGTAGTGCACGCGGTCATCGCCGAGTATCTCGCGGGCGTACTGCATGGCGGCGGGGTCGTAGACGCGCAGCCGAGCGCCTTCATCGAGCAGCCGGCGGCAGATATCCACCGCCGGGGACTCGCGGATGTCGTCGGTGTTGGGCTTGAAGGAGAGGCCCAGGGCCGAGATGGTGCGACCCGCCGCGTCGGGGAGGAGGGAGTGAATCTTGGCCAGGACCGCCTCCTGCCTCTGGGCGTTGACCTCCAGGACGGCCTGCACGATTTTCATGTCGTAGCCCTTCTCCCGGGATAGCCGGAGCAGGGCCCTGGTGTCCTTGGGGAAGCACGAGCCTCCGTAGCCGGGGCCCGGGTGCAAAAATTTCGGACCGATACGCTTGTCCAGTCCCATCCCCTTGGCGACGTGGTGCACGTCGGCGCCGACACGCTCGCAGATCTCGGCAATCTCGTTGATGAAGGAGATCCGCGTGGCGAGATAGGCGTTGGAGGCGTACTTGATCATCTCCGAGCTGGGGACGGAGGTGGCGACGATCGGGGTTTCGAGAAGAAAGAGCGGTGCGTAGAGGTCCCGCATGATGGCCTCCGCCTGTTCGCTGTCGGTGCCGATAACGATGCGGTTGGGGCGCATGAAGTCCTCGATGGCTGAGCCTTCGCGGAGAAATTCCGGGTTGGACACGACATCGAACTCCCTGCCGCTGCCCGTTCTTTCGATTATGTCGCGGATTCGCTCGCCGGTTCCTATGGGTACGGTGCTCTTGGTGGCGATCACCTTGTAGCCGTTGAGATGCCTCCCGATGCTCTCGGCCACCTCTTCGACGTAGCTCAGGTCGGCGGAACCGTCCTCCCTGGGCGGAGTTCCGACGGCGATGAAGACGACCAGCGCCTTCTCCACTCCCTCACGGATGTCCGTAGTGAAATGGAGCCTATTGTCGCGGACATTCTTGTCCACCAGCTGCTTCAGTCCGGGCTCGAAGATGGGGATCTCGCCGCGGGTGAGCATCTCTATTTTCTTCGCGTCATTGTCGATGCAGGTCACGTCGACGCCGAACTCGGAGAAACAGGCGCCTGTTACGAGCCCGACGTATCCTGTGCCGACCACGGCTATGTGCATCAACGAATCCTCCTTGCGAAAGTTAAGGGTTGCGGTGCGCCTGTTGCGGGTTTTCCACAAAGGCCCGCGCGGCGGTGACGATTCTATTCACCACCCCCCTGAGGCTGCCTGAAACCGTGCAGCCCGCCGCGTTGCGATGGCCGCCGCCGCCGTAGCGGGCAGCGAGATCGGCGACGTTGATGTCCCCCTTGGAGCGAAAGCTGATCCTCACGTCACCGGGGCTCACTTCCTTGAAGCCGATGGCGATGCGGGCGGTGTTCAGGGAGCGCGCATAATTGACGAACTCCTCGGTCTCCGCCATGTTGGAGAGGGTTGAGAGGTCGGCGTAGGTGAAGGTGACCCAGGAGACCCTGCCGTTCGGTGAACGGCCCATCCGGGAAAGAACTTTCCCCAGGAGGCGGAGTGAGGTGTATTCGGCGTTCTCGTAGATCCTCTCGGCGAGGTCGTGGGGGTCAACCCCGTGGCGCAGGAGCTTTCCGGCTATGGACATGGAGCGGGGCGTGGTGCTGCTGTAGCGGAAGGAGCCGGTGTCGGTGAGTATGCCGGCGTAGAGGTTGGCCGCCAGGTCGTGCTCGAGGTCTACACCGAGATGCCGGGCCAGGTCGTAGATTATCTCGCAGGTGGATGAGGCTTTCACGTCGACCCAGTTGAGATCGCCGAAAAGCGAGTTCGTCACGTGATGGTCGATGTTGACCACGGGCAGCGGCGGCTTGCGGTCGAGAAGGCCGCTGGCGCGGGAAGGGTTCCCGCAGTCGAGGACGAAAAGGGCCGAGTAGGGGCGGAGAGAGTGGCGCCGGCGGGTGAGAATCTTCTCCGCCCCGGGGAGGAAGCGGTAGACTCTGGGCACGGGATCGCGGTTGACGATGACCGCTCCCTTGCCAAGGGACTTGAGAATGCACCGGAGTGCCAGTTGGGATGCGACGGAGTCCCCGTCGGGGTTGATGTGACTGGTTATGAGGAAGCGGTCTCCTCCCCGTACGCAGTCGAGTATGGCGGCGTGCTCGCGCTTCATGACTGGTCGCTCTCCTCGTGCGTTTCGTCGTCTTTCAAACTGTCCAGGACCTGCGAGATATGTATGCTGTGCGCTATGTTCCTGTCGGGAAAAAACTTGAGCTCCGGGACGCGGCGGATGCGGAGCCGGTGAAGAAGTTGATTGCGTATCAGCCCGGAGGCGTTTCGAAGGGCCTCGATCGCTTCCGTCTCGGCAGTCTCGTCAAAGACGCTGACAAAGATCCTTGCGCTGCGCAGGTCCTCGGTTGTCTCCACGTGGGTAATGCTCACAAATCCTATCCTCGGATCTCTCAGCCTGGTGCGGATGATGTCGGAAATCTCCTCCTGCAGCAGGCTGTTGAAACGGGCGCTGCGTTTGTACTGGCGCATGGGACGTTTCATGAGCGTTGCACGGCTCCCCGAAGGTTACAGTATTTCAAGGTGAACATTCTCAATCTCAGCGAGATGAAGATCCTCGATGAATTTTACTACATTCGACAGCTGACTTTCCACATGCGGTCTGTCGCGTCCGACACAGGAGAGCCCGAGAGAACATCGCTGCCATAGGTCGTGGGAGTCGACCTCGGCGATGGAAACGTTGAAGGTGTTGCGGACGCGGTCCTTGACGGTCCTCAGGACCCGTCGCTTGCCCTTGAGCGAGTGGTTTTCGGCAAGGATGAGGTCGAGGGAGCAGACACCTACAAACATCTGAATTACACCTCAGCAAGTCGCCTTTGGAAGAACAGCTGTGCCGGTCCGTCTCAGGCTTTACAGGGTCGGCTGGACTTCTATCTGGACAAAGGTCTCGAGAATATCGCCTTTCTTGATGTCGTTGAAATTTTCCACGCCGATTCCACACTCGTAGCCGGCGGCAACTTCCTTGACGTCGTCCTTGAAGCGGCGCAGGGAACCAACCTTTCCCTCGTACACGACGATGCCGTCGCGGAGGACGCGGATCTCGGCGTTGCGGGTGATCTTCCCCTCCAGGACGCCGCAGCCCGCGATGACGCCGACCCGGGGAACGCTGAATGTCTCCCGCACCTCGGCGCGGCCCTGGAACTCCTCGCGGTAGGTCGGGTCCAGGAGCCCGAGCATGGCTTTCTTGATGTCTTCCGTCGCCTTGTAGATGACACCGTAAAAGCGCATGTCCACGCCTTCCCGGGCCGCCAGTTCGGTAACTTTCGGCTCGGGCCTGACGTTAAAGCCTATGATGACCGCGGAAGACGCGGAGGCCAGGAGGATGTCGCCCTCGTTTATGGTGCCCACCCCACGGTGGATCACCTTGACTTTCACGGCATCGGTCGAAAGCTTCGTGAAAGCGTCGCCGAGGGCCTCCACCGAGCCCTGTACGTCGCCCTTGACGACCAGGTCGAGCTCTTTGACCTTACCCTGGGAAATCTTGGAAAACAGGTCCTTCAGGCTGACCTTGGCCGGGCGGGAGGAAACGGGAGCGGCTGATTGCTGGTGGCGCAGGGCTGCGACCTGCCGTGCCTTGCGCTCGTCGGGAACGACCATGAAGCTGTCTCCCGGCGCGGGCACACCGGAGAGGCCGAGGACCTCCACCGGGGTGGAGGGAGGCGCTTCCTTGAGGGCCTTGCCGCTGTCGTCGAGGATGGCCCGCACCTTGCCGTAGGTGGTCCCGGTCACGAAATGGTCACCCACCCTGAGGGTGCCGTCCTGTACCAGGACGGTGGCGACGGGCCCGCGGCCGCGATGGAGCCTGGATTCGATGACGGTGCCGCGGCAGGGCTTCCCGGCGTTGGCCTTGAGCTCCATCATCTCCGCCTGGAGGAGGACCATTTCCATGAGGTTCTCAAGCCCCGTCCCAACCTTGGCGGAGACTTCGACGAATATGGCCTGCCCGCCCCAGTCCTCGGGGATCAGGTCGTGCTCGGCAAGCTGGGTCTTCACCGTCTCCGGCTTGGCGTCAGGCTTGTCGATTTTGTTGACCGCCACGATGATCGGGACTTCTGCGGCCTTGGCGTGATCTATGGCCTCAACGGTCTGGGGCATGACGCCGTCATCAGCGGCGACAACGAGAATCACGATGTCCGTGACCTCTGCCCCCCGGGCCCTCATGGCCGAAAAAGCTTCGTGGCCGGGAGTGTCGAGAAAGATGATGGTCCCCTTGGGAAGGTCGACGTGGTAAGCACCGATGTGCTGGGTTATGCCGCCTTCTTCCTTCTCGGTGACGCTGGATTCCCGGATGGCGTCGAGGAGCGAAGTCTTGCCGTGGTCGACGTGGCCCATAATGGTGACCACGGGCGCCCTGGGGTCGAGAGCTTCGTCTCCCTCCTCGGCGTGGCCCTCCAGTTCCAGAGAGACCGAACGGCACTCGTAGCCGAAATCCTCGGCGACCCACTTGGCGGTATCGAAGTCGAGAAACTGGTTGACAACGACCATTTTCCCCTTCTGCATGAGGCGCTTGATGATGTCGTTGACTTTTATTCCGAGCCGTTCCGAAAGATCCTTGACGGTTATCCCCTCGCTGAGATCTATGATGCGGGGAGGGGCCTTCGGCTCTTCCGGCGGAGCGGAGACCTCAGGAACAGAGGGCGGGATTTTATCCTTCGGCGGAGCCGCTTTCTTTTTCCTGGGCTCTGTTTTCTTTGCCGGGGCGGCGACCGCCTTTTTCTTCGGTTCTTCCTTCTTCGCCGGGGCGGCGACCGCTTTCTTCTTCTTGGGCTCTGTTTTCTTCGCCGGGGCGGGTGCTGCTTTCTTTTTCTCCGGCTCCTTTTTCTTCACCTGGGCGGTGACGGCCTTTTTCTTCGGCGCCTTTTCCTTGCGAGGGGACGCGGCCTTCTTTTTCGCGTCCTTTGGGGCGGGCTTGGTCTCTTTGGCGGGACTTTTCTTCGTTTCCTTCCCGGGCTCGGCTTTCTTCTTCTTTTTCGGTGTCCTGGATGCCGGGGGAGGGGACTTGACGGAGGAGACGACTGCGGCCGCGGTCTCTTCGTCCAGGCTGCTCATGTGATTCTTCACTTCGAACCCGAGTGTGCGGATGATCTCGAGGAGTTCCTTGTTCTTCACCCCGAGTTCTTTGGCCAGCTGGTATACACGAATCTTGCCCATTGAGCTGTAAAACCTCCTCTGCAATCTCCTCAGTTCACATGGTAGGAATTGTTTTCTATGGATGCCAAACGGTCAAGGACCGCCGCAAGCCGGCGGGCGAGACCCCTGTCGAAGACCGCCGCCGAGGCGACACTGTGGCGGCCGAGCCAGGAGCCGAGCCGCTCCTTGCCGGCAAGTCTGCGCACGGGAAGGCCCCCGGCAAGCCGGAGCAGGTGCCGTGAGGTCCTCGGGGATGCGTCGGAAGCGAGAACAAGAACGAAGGCCCGGTTCCTGCTCAAACCGTCTTCCACAGCGCGGGAGCCGATCCCCACCTGACCGGCTTTGAGACCGATAGACAGGAGGTTTCGGACCTTGCCCTCGCAGGCGTCGGCGAGGCGGGAGCGCAGGGAGTCGAATTCCGGAATGCTGACGCGGCCCCTGAGGAAGTGGCTCAGGGATGCGGATGTCAGCTTCCGGAGGCAGGACGGCAGGGGACAGACGTAGGCTCCGCGGCCCGGGAGTCGGCCGTCAATGTCGAAGACTGCTTCTGCGTCCGGTCCCATGACGATCCTTATCATCTCCTTCTGCTCCTTCCTGCTGCGGCAGCCGAGGCAGGTGCGGGTGACATCACTCTTTTTCCTGCTGCTCGTCATCACTCCCGCCCTGCCCGCCTTCGGCGGAGCTTCGCGACGCCTCGATTACCTTGAGAGCCGTCTTTTCCCCAAAGCCCTTCAGGGTCGTCAGGTCCCCGACGGAGGATCCGGCGAGGGCGGCGGTGTCCGTCAGGCCGGCCTCTATCAGGGAGTCCGCCTGCGGTGAATTGATGCCAAGCAGAGACACCAGGCGTGTCTTGAGATCGGCCGGCGCCTCCCCGCCGGAGTCCTGCCTCATCGAGTCGCGGCTCTTGACCTCGATTCCCCACTTGAGCAGGGTGGAGGCAAGCCTGACATTTTGACCTTTTTTCCCGATGGCCAGGGAGAGTTGGTCGTCGGGAACGACGACGACTATCCCCTTGGTATCCTCATGGATTTCGGCGCTCTCAATCTCTGCCGGGCTGAGGGCGTTGCGGAGATAGGTCTCAATGTCGTGGGCCCACTCCACGATATCGACCTTCTCTCCGCGGAGCTCACGGACCACGGATTGGACGCGGGAACCTTTCAGACCGACGCAGGCCCCGACGGGGTCGATGTCCTTCGAAGTCGAGAATACGGCTATCTTGGCCCTCTCGCCGGGCTCTCGGGCGGCCCCGAGGATCTTGATGATCCCGTCCTGAATCTCGGGGACCTCCATCTCGAAGAGCCGAATGAGAAATTCCGGGGCGGTCCGGCTCAGGATGATCTGGGGACCGCGGATAGTTTTGCACACCTCGCGGATGTAGGCTCTGATCCGGTCGCCGTTGCGGTACGATTCACGGGGAATCTGCTCTTTCCGCGGGAGGAGGCCTTCGGTCTTGCCCAGGTCGACGTAGAGATCCCCCTTTTCCTTGTGATGGACGGTTCCGGTGATGATCTCTCCCTGGCGGTCCTTGAAGTCGTCGTGGATGAGGTCCCTTTCGGCTTCACGGACCCGCTGCATGATAACCTGCTTGGCCGTCTGGGCGGCGATGCGGCCGAACTCGGTGAGGTTGGTAAGGGCTTCGACCTTGCTGCCCGGTTCTGCTTCGGGATCGATCTTCCGGGCGTCTTCAAGTGAGATGTCCACCAGAGGGTCCCGGGTTTCCTCGACAACAGTCTTGAGACAGAAGATTTGCAGCTCACCTTTGTCCTCGTTGAGGCGGCAGCGTATGTCTCCTTCCGGACCGATGCGTTTGCGGGAAGCCGACACGAGGGCTGTCTCCAGGGCCTTCAGAACGGTATCCCGGTCCAGGCCCCGCTCGAAACTGATCTGATCGATGACGTGAAGCAGTTCCCGGCTCATGGGGACCTCCTCGCGTGAGATTGGTTTCCGCGTGGGAGGGCAGGCTTCTTGAGGATCTCTTCCCAGTCTATCTGCGGTCTGGCGCTGGAGATTTCACTGAGGGAAACGCAGGCCCGGGAGCCGTCATCAGCGTCGACCGTGACCTTCTGGTCCTCAACGCCCGCGATGGTCCCCGTCAGAATCCGACCGAACAGAGGGTGGGGGGAGAAGGTCTTGATCTGCACCCGGGTGCCGACGTTCTTGCGGTAATCGCTCAGGGTCTTCAGTGGACGGTCGATGCCGGGAGATGAAACTTCCAGGCGGTAGCGCCCGACGATGATCTCCTCGATTTCGAGAGCCTTTTCGATGGCGCGGCTTGCCTGCTGGAGCTCATCCACAGGAATCCCCTCGGCGCGGTCGAGAAAGAGGGTGAGCACCTGGTCGCGGCCGTGGCGGGTGAACTCCACGTCCACAAGCTCGAGCCCCAGTTCCTCGGCGATGGGGGCGGCAAGTTCCTTCACATCCTGCTGGATTTTCTGGCGTCTGGTGGTCACTGCGCTGCCTCCGGAAATAAAAAGTGGGCCGAAGCCCACTCTGACCCATCAAAGATTGCTTTTCGCTTTTCTAGTAATACTTTATATCACCGCTCACCGCAAAAAGCAAGGCGAGACTGTCTCCTCATCTGTCGCTGAGGCTCAGGCGGATGATGGAGGCGGCTCTCCCGTCCTCGGGGTCGATGTCGGCGATGACCGCCTGAAATTGAGGGCCATCCTTGGCGGTTTCGAACCGCTCGGGCATCGAGGTGAGAAATCTCCTGAGGATGATTTCCTTCTTCACGCCGATAACCGATTCTGACGGTCCCGTCATCCCCACGTCGGTGATGTAGGCGGTTCCTTCGGGGAGGATTCGCTCGTCCGCCGTCTGCACGTGAGTGTGGGTACCGAAGACTGCGCTCACCTTGCCGTCCAGATACCAGCCCATGGCGAGTTTCTCCGAGGTCGCCTCGGCGTGGAAGTCGACGATGATAACGGGCGTTTCCTCCCTTAGGCGACGGATTTCGTCTTCCGCCGCACGAAAAGGGCAGTCCTGGGGGCGCATGAATACCCTGCCCTCGATGTTGAGGACGCCGATACGGTGGCCGAGGCGGTCCTTCATGACCACCGATCCGACCCCGGGAGTCCCCGGCGGGTAGTTCAGAGGCCGCAGGAGGCGGTGCTCCTTGGGGAGCAGCTGAAGAGCCTCTCTCTTGTCCCACACGTGGTTGCCGGTGGTGATGACGTCGATGCCGGCTGAGAAGAGGTCCTCCACCACGGGGAGGGTCACACCGAATCCGCCGGCGGCGTTTTCTCCGTTGGCGATGGTGAAGCTCACGTCGTGCTCCTCCTGCACGCGGCGCAGAAAGAGCTCCACCGCGCGGCGCCCGGCCTTGCCGACGATGTCTCCGAGGAAAAGTACTTTCACTATTTCGCGTAATCCACCGCCCGCTTCTCACGGATAGCGGTGACCTTGATCTGGCCCGGGTATGAGAGCTGTTCCTCGATCTTACGAGCGATGTCGCGGGCGAGGTAGACGGTTTCACCGTCGGAAACCTGGTTCTCCTGAACGATGATGCGCACTTCCCTGCCGGCCTGGATGGCGTAGGCCTTGTGAACGCCCTTGAAGGAATCGGCTATTTCCTCGAGTTTCTCCATGCGCTTAACGTAGGCCTCCAGAATCTCGCGCCTCGCACCGGGGCGGGCCGCGGAGAGGGCGTCGGCAGCCTGGACGAGAATCGCCTCCACGGTCTTGGGCTCCTCCTCCTCGTGGTGCGCGGCTATGGCATTGACCACGACTTCGCTCTCCTCGTAACGGCGGGCCATTTCAGCTCCGATCAGGGCGTGAGGGCCCTCGGTCTCATGGTCGATGGCCTTGCCGATGTCGTGCAGCAGCCCGGCGCGGCGGGCGAACTTGGGATCCAGGCCGAGCTCGGACGCCATGATGCCGCAGAGGTAGGAGACTTCCCTGGAGTGCTGAAGGACGTTCTGGGCGTAGCTGGTGCGGTACCTGAGGCGGCCGATGAGCCTGACGATCTCTTTGTGAACATTGTGGATCCCCAGATCGAAGGTGGCGCTTTCGCCCGCTTCCTTCACGTTCTGCTCCAGCTCCTTCTTTACCTTCTCCACCACCTCCTCGATGCGGGCGGGGTGTATGCGGCCGTCGGAGATGAGCTTCTCGAGGGAGAGCCTGGCAACCTGCCTCCGGATAGGATCGAAAGCCGAAAGGATGACCGCCTCCGGCGTGTCGTCGATGATCAGGTCGACGCCGGTGGCGCTTTCCAGAGTGCGGATGTTCCTTCCTTCGCGGCCGATGATCCGGCCCTTCATCTCCTCGTTGGGGAGGGGGACGACGGAAACCGTGGATTCGGCTACGTAATCGCTGGCATAACGCTGGATCGCGTTGCCGATGATCCACGTGGCTTTTTTGTTCGCCGCCGCCCTGGCCTCCTCCTCGGTGTTCTTGACAAACCTCGCCGCTTCGTTACGGGCATCCTCGCGGATGCTCTCCATGAGCTGGGCGCGCGCCTCCTCGGTGCTCATGCCCGAGACCTTTTCCAGACGCCTGTGAACATCTTTGATGAGGCCCTGGTACTCCTGCTCCTTCTCTGAAAGCTCCTTGTCCCTGTCCCCGATTCGGCTTTCTTTCTTGTTGATCTCCATCTCCTTGCGGTCCAGGAGGTCGACCTTGCGCTCAAGGTTCTCTTCCTTCTGGCTCAGCTTATTCTCCAGAGTGGCGAACTCGCGCCGCTTGTTCCGGGCCTCTTTGTCGCTTTCGGACTTGGCCCGGTAGAGCCGCTCCTTGGCGTCCAGCGCGGCCTCTTTCCTGATGGTGTCCGCCTGCTTGCGGCTCTCGTCGACAAGCCGGGAGGCCTGTTTCTCGGCGTGGCCCACCTTGGCTTCCGCCAGGGTACGGCGGACCATGTACCCTCCAAAGAAGGCGATTATTCCGGTTGTTACAGCTATCAGCAACATTGTTGCGCTTGGCATGATTCAGCACACCTCCTCGTTATTCCTCGCCCCGGGCGAGGCGTTTATCACACGGCTTTCGGTAATTATCATGTCCATACAGACATCGTGTTTCAAGAGCGGCACTTTGTCTACGATCTGCAGGTCGAAAGCGAGTCCTATTTTCAGGGCCGTCGCAGATGCCCCGGCCAGGGCGTGGTCGTAAAAGCCCAGGCCGTAGCCAAGACGGCCGCCGACGGCGTCGAAAGCTACTCCCGGAACAAAAAAGAGACCAATGGACGCGGTTGGGACGATGTCCAGCCGCCCCCCCGCCGGCTCCAGGAGGCCCAGGGAGTTGGGAGACAGGTCGTCCCAGGCCCTGACCAGGGCAAACGAGGGTTTGCCGCCGGGAGCACGCTGTGTCGGGACGGCGACTCTGCGGCGGGCCTGCAGGAGGGAGCGGACGAGGTCCGCCGACTCCACCTCTTCGCCGAAACCAATGTACGAGCAGATGAGAGGCGCCCGGGAGTAGGGCGGCAGCCTGCCGCAGGCGTCACAGATGCGGCGGCTCCTGTCGCGACGCTCCGCGGGTGACAGAGTTCTCCTGGAGTCAATGAGGCGCCGACGAAGGTCGGACTTGCTCTCGGTAGTTGCTGCCTGTATCCCCATGACGCGGAGGGATCAGAGTCGTCGAAACACCCCCGAGAAGCGGGAGCAGGCCCCGCGAAGCATGCCGGAAATCTGAAAGCTAAGCTACATGATACGAGCGGCCACTATACCTGTACCGGGCGGACTGTATCCGGAAACACACGGGAACCCCTTGCGGCACTTCTCGCACAACATGGCTGTGCACTGTTTAGGCCGTCTGCTCATAAGAACACCCGGCGTATGCGCTGTAGTTCTTTCATTTTTGCGGCTGCTCCACCTGCACACTCGGCAGCGGGGCGAGAGGACTCTGTCCTGTCCTTTTCCTTTCTCGTTGTATGTAAACGGGCATCAATGCCCGGTCCCCAGTTTGTTGAGGGCCCCCGCCCTACCGTGTGAGCAAAGGGACTTGAACCTGCAATAACCAGGTGGGAAAGCAGCACGGCGACTTAGGCTTCCCTCTCGAGAAGGGCGTGCTCACATCGTCTCTCTTTGCTCTCCCCGCGATTCAATGTTGGTTCAAGAATCGT
Source organism: Candidatus Rokuibacteriota bacterium (assembly GCA_030609125.1). Lineage (GTDB taxonomy): Bacteria > JAUVQV01 > JAUVQV01 > JAUVQV01 > JAUVQV01 > JAUWCW01. The sequence goes on along the minus strand of JAUWCW010000009.1, from coordinate 9,109 downwards.
TTCGCCCTGTCACGAGCAACGCAGGGGCTTCTCTGTCACCACGAATACCATGATGCGGGATAAGATACAAGGAAAAAAATGGTTCGGCGAAGAGGGGGAGGGGACCGTCGTCAGTCTCCCACGGCACCCTGAAGCTGAAGGAGGATCTTCTCGATGCGGCGGCCCGCCGCCTGATCCCTCTCCTGGCGGTCTTTCCGTGACTTGAAAAGCTCGTCGGCAAGGTTGAGGGCCGTGAGGATGGCGACCTTGCTGGTGGTGATCACCTTGCCCGCCGAAGCTATTTCCCGCATCTTCTCGTCCACGTAGCGTGCCACCTCGTTGACGTAGACGGGATCGTCGTCGGTCTTGATGGCGTAGTTCTCACCGTTGATGTTGACAGTTACCGTCTGCATGTCACCATTTCACCCTGTCGATGTCGCGTACGAGGGCCCGGACGCGTTTGCGCAGAACCTTCCTCTCGTCCAACAGTCTCCGGTTCTCTCTGGAGAGCTCCTCCATGGCTTTGTTCCGGGACGCTGACTGGGTGGCGGCAGACTCCTTGCGCTGGCTGGCGGATCCTCCTGCCGCGGTGCTCTTTTCGAGCTCGGCAAGGTGCCGGATAGTGCGGGAAACAGCCTTTTCCAGTTTGTCCAGTTCCGCGTCCATGCTCACAAAATACTTTAACAATTTCCCTTTGTCAACAGAAATTACGATACAATTCAAACAGTTTATCTTATTAGATGATGAAATGGTTTAAGCGGATAAACAAAAAAGATCCGCCTTCCCTCAAGGGGGGAGGCGGATCTGTAAGAGCGGTTCTTTCTTAGGAAGCGAGAGACTCTTTGGCTATGGCGGTGAGTCTGGCGAAGGCCTGCTGGTCTGTGGCGGCCAGTTCGGAGAGTATTTTCCGGTTGATCCCCACGCCGGCCTTGTTCAGCCCATTCATCAGGGTACTGTAGGACATGTCGTTTATGCGGGCCGCGGCGTTGATCCTGATGATCCAGAGCTGGCGGAACTCACGCTTTCTCACGCGACGGTCGCGGTAGGCGTATTTCCTGGCCCGGTCCACGGCTTCCGTGGCCGACCGGAAGAGTCGGTGCTTGCCCCCCCAGTATCCCTTGGCAGCCTTGAGGATCTTCTTGCGGCGCTGGCGTGTCTTGAAACCGCCTTTTGTACGTGGCATTCTCTCCTACCTCCTAGAAGCTGTAAGGAATCTGCTTCCGCACGGCGCTGTAATCGGTGGGGTGCACCGAGTCCGCCCGGCGCAGACGCCGCTTGCGCTTTCTCGACTTTTTCGTGAGTATGTGGCTGGCATAGGCCTTGTTGCGCTTGATGCCGCCCTTCTTGGTGGTCGTGAAGCGCTTGGCCGCCCCACGCCTGGTCTTAATCTTTGGCATCTTTCTCCTCCGTGCTCTTGGCTACTTTCTTCAGGTCCTTCTGCTCGAAGACGGCCCCCGGTTTGACCACCATGTACATGTACATGTTCCTTCCCTCGAGGCGGGGTGTGTTCTCCGGCGTCGCCAGCGCCTCGAGGTCCGCGGCGAGCCGCTCCAGCAGCCCCCTGCCGAGGTGGGTGTGGGCCATCTCCCGGCCGCGAAACATGATAGTCACTTTCACCCGGTGCCCCTGGGAGAGAAAGCGCTTTACGTGCCCCGACTTGAATTGATAGTCGTGAACATCTATCTTGGGCCGCATCTTTATCTCTTTGACCTTGATTATCTTCTGGTGCTTCTTGGCAACCTGGCTTTTCTTCGACAGATCGTATTTGTGCCTGCCGTAGTCAAGTATTCTGCATACCGGCGGCGTCGAGTTGGGAGCAACTTCCACGAGATCGAGCTCGCGGTCGGCGGCGGCCTTGATGGCTTCGTCGATTTTCAATGTACCAAGCTGCTCGCCTTCCTGATCAATGACCAGTACCTCTCTGGCGCGTATTGCCCTGTTTACCTTTGGACCCGTATCCCGCTGGACCCGTCGCTGAAAACGTGCGATAAATGTCACCCCCTTAGTAATGAAAGGTCCGGTAGTTTCCCTCTCAGATATTCGAGGAATTCAGGAACTGCCATCTCGCCGATCTCACCTTCGTCACGGCCGCGGATGGAGAGCGCGTCTGCGGATTCCTCTTTCGCCCCAATTATAACCATATAGGGAACTTTTTGCAATCGCGCCTCCCGGATCTTGAAGCCGATCTTCTCGTTCCTCACGTCCTCTTCCACTCGGAACCCGCCGCTGCGCAGGGCCTTCGCCACTGCGGAGGCATAGCCTGTCTGGGCGCTGGTTATGGTCATGACCCTGAGCTGTTCCGGGGCCAGCCAGAGGGGGAAGGCCCCGGTGTAGTGTTCGATGAGAATGGCGATGAAGCGTTCGATGGAGCCGAGTATAACGCGGTGTATCATGATCGGCCTGTGGGGCCGGCCGTCGGGGCCGGTGTAGGTGAGGTCGAAACGCTCGGGCATGGCGAGGTCGCACTGAATGGTAGCGCACTGCCACGAACGGCCGATGGCATCTTCCAGAATGACATCTATCTTGGGCCCGTAGAAGGCCCCGTCCCCCTCGTTGATGGTGTATTCGAACCCCTCTCCGTCGAGGGCGGCTTTCAGGGCGGACGTGGCCGTGTCCCAGTCCCTGTCGCTTCCGATGGACTTTTCGGGGCGGGTGCTTATCTCGAGGCTGAAGGGGAAGTCGAAGACGCCCATCACGTCCTTGACGAAAGTGAGTACCCCGATGATCTCGTCGTTGAGCTGGTCCGGGGTGCAGATGATGTGGGCGTCGTCCTGGGTGAACTCCCTCACGCGGGTGAGGCCGTGGAGGACGCCGGACTTCTCGTGGCGATTGACGGTTCCGAGCTCGAAAAGGCGAAGGGGAAGGTCGCGGTAGCTGCGGCGGGTGGACTTGTAGATCATGATGTGAGCGAGACAGTTCATCGGCTTGATGCCGTAGCGCTGCCCGTCGACCTCGGTAAAGTACATGTTGTCCCGGTAGTGGTCATAGTGGCCGGAGCGCTTCCAGAGCTCTTCCCGGAGAAGGCGGGGTCCGAAGACGATCTGATAGCCCCGGGCAAGGTGTTCCCTGCGCTCGAACTCTTCCACGAGGTAGCGGAGGAGGCCGCCCTTGGGGTGCCAGATAACCAGGCCCGGGCCGACTTCGTCGGAGAATGAAAAGAGGTCGAGCTCTTTGCCCAGTTTGCGGTGGTCCCTCTTTCTGGCTTCCTCGAGCCGTCTCAGGTGTTCCTTGAGCCGGGCCCTGTCGGGATAGCTGGTGCCGTAGATCCTCTGAAGCATGGGGTTGCGTTCGTCTCCCCTCCAGTACGCTCCGGCGATGCTGAGAAGACTGAAGGCGCCGATCCTCCCCGAGGAGGCGACGTGGGGCCCGCGGCAGAGATCGACAAACCCCCCCTGCCGATAGAGGGAGACCGTCTCGTCCTCCATCTCCTCAAGAAGCTCCACCTTGTAGTGCTCACCCTTTTTGCGAAAGAACTCGATGGCTTCACCGCGGGACATGGTTTCCCTCGTGAAAGGGAGGTTCTTACGGATGATCTCTTTCATCCTGGCCTCGATCTTCGGGAGATCTTCCGGGGAGAAAGAGCGGGGCGGCTCAAAATCGTAGTAAAAACCGTCTTTGATGGCGGGGCCGATGGCGAACTTGACCCCCGGGAAAAGGTCCTGCACGGCCTCGGCCATGAGATGGGCCGAACTGTGGCGGAAGATGTGCCGGCCCTCGTCGTCCTCGAAGGTGAGTATCCCGAGAGTGCAGTCGTCCTCGAGGGGCGTTTCGGCGTCGACGGGGGCGCCGTTCAGGCGCACGCCGAGCGCTTTTCTCGCTTCCTTGGGAAAGCGCTCCCGAAGGGGCTCGAGGGCCGCGGTTCCCAGGGGCACGCCGGCCGAAGATCCGTCCGGGAAGGTAACGGTGATATTTTTCACTGTCTGTGCCGGGTGGGAGTCACGGGAAGGCGGAAGCGCGGGAGACGGCGCTCACGGCAGACGTGTCCGGAGCGTCGCTGTCAGAAGCTGGACCGCCAATGCTCTCTGCAAAAAGACACACTCCGTGCTCAAGGTGAATATGGTAGGCACGGGCGGTTTTGAACCGCCGACCCCTTGCGTGTCAAGCAAGTGCTCTCCCCCTGAGCTACGCGCCTGGAATCTTTCGTATGGACGCGGTATTCTGGGTCTTCCGGGGAGATTTGTCAAGCAAAAATCAAAATATGGAGGTGCCGGTGATGAGAGGCGCGCATGCTCAGCACCGGCTGCGCCAGGAGGGGAACCCCGGGTAGCGGACCGCAACGAGAAAGAGGCCATGGGCCGGCGCCGTCATCCCTGCCCGCGAGCGGTCCCTGGCGGCGAGTAGGTCTGGAATGCTGCCGGGCGGAATCCTTCCCCTGCCGACGTCCACCAGTGTGCCGACGATGTTGCGGACCATGTGTCTGAGGAACCCGTCTGCTTCCAGTTCCATGGCGAGAACGTCTTGCCGGCGCCGAAGCGTCAGGCTCCGGAGCGTTCTCACCGGGCTGCGTGCGGTGCAGCCCGAGGAGCGGAACGAGGAGAAGTCCTGCCGGCCTACAAAATGCCGCGCGGCCAGGCGCATTCGGGCCTCCCGCAGAGGGTAAGGCACATGCCAGAGACGGCCCGCCCGGAGGGGAGAACGGCAGGAACTGAGCAGCACGCGGTAGCGGTAGACCTTGCTCTTGGCCGAGTACTGCGCATCGAAGGCGGCGGGCACTTCCTGGGCGGCGAGAACGGCAAGGCCGGGTGGCGCGAGGCTGTTGATCGCCTTGGTGAAGGTAGCGGCGGAGAGCGTGCTGCCGGTGTGAAAGTTGGCGACCTGGCCGAGGGCGTGCACGCCGGCGTCAGTCCTCCCTGAACCTCTCAGGACAACCCGGGTTTCGCCCGTGATGCGGCCAATCACCTCCTGGAGGACCTCCTGGACGGTAGGGCTCACGGGCTGAACCTGCCACCCGTGAAAGGGAAGACCGTCGTATTCCAGCAGAAGGCGGATATTGCGGCTTCCCCCTCCCTTTGCGGTTCCGGCGGTATCCTTGTCCACCCCTTCACTCTACACCGGGGGCGCCGGGATTTTCAAGGTTCGCCCGTACGCTGCTGGGGGGGGAGGACCTTCTTGTCAAAGGCGGGGAGAGAAACTATACTTCCACGCTCCTGACATGAGCCGCTGGCTGAAAGACTATTCCTTCGAACTTCCCCCCGGGAGGGTTGCGCAGAGACCTTCCCGACTTCGGGACCGGTCCCGCCTCCTTGTGCTGAACGGACGCACCGGGGAGGCGGCGGACAGCCGCTTCCATTGCCTTCCGGGGTTCCTCCGGAGGGGTGATCTGCTCGTCATGAATGACTCGGCTGTCCTGCCGGCACGGCTCGAGGGGAGACGAGAAGAGACGGGCGGCAAGGTGGAGCTTCTTCTGCTGGAGGATCTTGGGCGGGGGCGCTGGCGGTCACTCATGAAGGGGAAGGCGTCGAAGGACATGAAACTCGAATTCGGCCTCGAGGGAGCAAGGGCGCGCATCTCGAAGGTGGGCGCGGAAGGGGAGGTAACGGTCGTCTTCACCCCGCGGGACGGGGGGGAGGTGCTCATGAAAAGAATCGGGAGGACTCCCCTGCCGCCGTACATCCGCAGAGACGGCCGGGAAGCGAAGGCCGCGGGCGGCGGCGACAGGACCCGGTACCAGACGATTTACGCCGCCCGGTACGGGTCGGCTGCGGCGCCTACGGCGGGGTTGCACTTCACCAGGGAGGTCTTCAGGGCACTCGAGGAGAGGGGAGTGAAAACGGCGTTCCTGACCCTCCATGTCGGGCCGGGAACCTTCCGCCCGTTGAGGGAGAAAGATCTCTCGCGGGCTGTCCTTGGGAGCGAAAAGGCTTTTGTCCCGGCCGCCACGGCCAGGGCCTTCAACATGACCAGGGAAGCCGGTGGAAGAGTGGTGGCGGTGGGTACAACCGTGACCAGGACCCTGGAGTCCTTCGTCGGGCCCGACGGCAGAATCCGCGGAGGACGGCGGAGGGTTGACCTGCTCATCAGGCCGGGCTACCGTTTTCGCGCTGTCGACGGACTGGTCACGAACTTTCACCTGCCGCGTTCGAGCCTGCTGCTTCTGGTGAGCGCCATGACAGGGAGAGAAAGGATACTAAAAGTCTACCGGGGCGCCGTGGAGAAAGGCTACATGTTCTACAGCTACGGCGACGCCATGCTCATCCTGTAGCCGTTTTGGGGGGGGAAGGGGAGATGTCTTCAAGGTTTGGATTCAGCCTCGTCAAGGGGGGGAGCGCCGGTCCCAGGGCGGGAGTCATCCGGACGGGGCACGGGGAGATCAGGACGCCCGCGTTCCTGCCTGTCGGCACCGCGGGAACGGTCAAAACCCTCACTCCGGAGGAACTGCGGGAGACAGGGGTGGAGGGGATCCTCTCCAACACCTATCATCTTCACCTTCGGCCGGGAGAGAAAATTATCCGTCGGCTCGGCGGGCTTCACCGCTTCATGAACTGGGACGGCCCCATTCTCACCGACAGCGGCGGGTTCCAGGTCTTCAGTCTGGGTGCGCTGCGAAAGGTGACCGATGAGGGAGTGCATTTCCGCTCCCACGTGGACGGGTCAAGCTGTTTCCTCAGTCCCGAGACAGTGGTGTCTGTCCAGGATGATCTCGGCTCGGACATCATGATGGTTCTCGACGAGTGCCTGGCGTACCCGTCATCGCGGAAAAAGGCTCGAAAATCCCTGGAACTGACGCTGCGGTGGGCCGAAAGAGGCCGGATCGCCTGGGGGGGAAGGGGCGCTCTCTTCGGCATCGTTCAGGGTGGTGGCTACGAGGATCTTCGCCGGGAGGCGGTGGAAAGACTCGTCGCCCTGGATTTTCCCGGGTATGCCCTGGGAGGTTTCTCCGTGGGCGAGCCCCCGGAGGAGATGGCCGCCATGGTGGGGGTCATTGCCCCTTTGCTGCCGGCGGAGAAGCCGCGGTACCTGATGGGCGTCGGCACCCCGGAGGATATCGTCGAGGCCGTGGAGAGGGGAGTTGATTTTTTCGACTGCGTCCTGCCGACGCGAAACGCCAGAAACGGACAGCTCTTCACCTCCCGGGGCCGCATGGCCATCCGCAACGCCGCTTACCGGGAGGATCCGGCGCCTCCGGACCCCTCCTGCCCCGGCCGGGTGTGCCGCAGCTACTCGAGGGCTTACCTTCGCCACCTGCACCAGTGCCGGGAAGTTCTCGGTTTGCGGTTGAATACTATCCACAACGTAGCGTATTATATGGGGTTGATGAGGGATATTCGTGCGGCCATCATCGCCGGGGATTGGGATCGCTTCCGGAAAGACTTTTACGCCGCTCGAGGTGCAGGCACCAGTTATCAGGGAGGATAGAGATGCTTTTTTCTTACAGCTTCGCAGGGACAGCTTTCGCTCAGGCGCCGTCGGGCGGTCAGGCGCCGTCGGGTATCGCGCAGATTCTCGGCAGTCCCCTGGTCATGATGGGCATCATTTTTGCCATCATCTACTTTTTGATCATGAGGCCCCAGCAGAAGAAACAGAGGGAGCAGCAGCTCATGCTGCGCAACCTCAAGCGCGGTGACAAGGTGCTGACAATGAGCGGGATTTACGGCACCATCGCCGCCATCGACGAAAAGATCATCTCCCTCCAGGTCGACGACAAGGTGCGCGTGAGGATCAGCAGGCAGTCGGTGTCGGCCCTGAGTGAAGAGGAGTAGAGAAACCGCCGCAATGACCGGAACGGGGACAAGGAGGAGGAATGCCTAAGGCACTCAGAGTACGATTCGCCATCATCATAGCTGTGCTTCTGGTGAGTTTTGTCTACATAACGCCGAGCCTGGTGGGCGAGATGCCCGGCTGGTGGGGCCGTCTCTTCCCCACCCAGAGGATTCGTCTCGGTCTGGACCTGAAAGGCGGTATACACCTGGTGCTGGAGGTGCAGGTCGACAAGGCGGTGGAGAACGCCACCGACAGGGTTGCGCACGAGCTGCAGGACGTTCTGCGACGGAAGAAGCTCGTTCGTGCCGACGGTGTGCAGCGCGAGGGCATGACGGACATCGTCATCAGGCTGAGAGAGGGGGCGCAGAAGCGCGAAGTGCAGGAGGAACTGGACGAGTACCCGAATTTCGAGATCGCCTCGGAGGGAGGATCGACCATGACCCTCCGCATGAGAGCCGACGAGGTGGAGCGGCTCAAGCGCAACGTGGTCGACCAGGGCCGCGATACGATAGCGAATCGCATCGACCAGTTCGGGGTTGCAGAAACGACGATCCGTAAACAGGGCAAGAACAGGCTCCTGGTTGAGCTTCCAGGCGTGCGGGACCCGCAGCGCGCCATAGATCTCATCGGGAAAACCGCCCTGCTGGAGTTCAAGCTGGTGGAGGACTCGCGGAGGCTGGAGAGGGCGCTGGAGGGTGACGTGCCGCCGGGGACGGAGATCCTCTACGGCAGGGAAGACGGCGCTCCCTACCTTGTGAACAAGAGGACCCTCCTCACCGGTGATTCCCTGACGAACGCCAGCGTCGATCTGTCCGACCCCTCGGAGGGGCCGGCGGTTTCCATGAACTTCAACCGCCGCGGGGGACGTCAGTTCGCCCAGATAACGGAGGATAACGTCCGGCGGCAGCTGGCGATTGTTCTCGACGACGTCGTCTACTCGGCCCCTGTGATCAGGGAGAAGATTCCCGGAGGAAGGGCCCGGATCTCCGGGAGTTTCACCATTGAAGACGCGACGGACCTCGCCATCGTGCTGAGGGCCGGATCGCTGCCGGCGCCGGTTGAAATTCTCGAGAACCGGACCATCGGGCCGTCCCTTGGCGCGGACCTGATCCGGAAGGGGATTACGGCCACCCTGATAGGCAGCCTGCTGGTGGTGATCTTCATGGCTTTTTACTACCGGCTTTCCGGCCTGGTCGCCGACCTCGCGCTGACACTCAACCTCCTGTTCCTGCTGGCGGTCCTCTCCGCGCTGCAGGCGGCGCTGACCCTTCCGGGAATCGGAGGCATCGTGCTCACCATGGGAATCGCCGTGGACGCGAACGTGCTTATCTTCGAACGCATCAGGGAGGAACTGCGGCGGGGAAGGCCCGTCAGGGGGGCCATCGAAACCGGGTACGCCAGGGCCTTCACCACCATTCTCGACGCGAAC
>JAUWCW010000356.1 GCA_030609125.1 Candidatus Rokuibacteriota bacterium | reverse complement strand
TGAAGTGGGCGGCCTTGGCGGAGGCGAAGATTATCGACCCTTCCAGCTCGTCGCGGAACCGGAGGGGAAGGCCCAGAAAGGAGCGCATCTTCTCGAGCCCGGTGTACCCCGGGATGATCTCCATCTTCTTGCGATCGGAGAACACCAGGGGCTGCCCGTGATTGACGATATAGGAGACGAGGCAATTCTTCTTCAGGGGGAATGAGACCGCCGAGGGGGACTCGAAGCGGAAGCCGCGCTGCGTCTGCAGGACGAGGCGCCGCCGTTCGGGGTCGACGAAGAAGACGGCGCACTGATCGTACGGTATCACCACGTTGATGCCGTCCACCAGAATCTCGAGCATATTGTCCGCCTTCAGCGTCCTGTTGAGGCTGTTGCTCAGGGCGTTGAGAGTCTCCAGCGTCATCTTGCGCCGGTCCCTCAGGGAGCTTTCACGGAAGTTTTCCAGAAGGAGGTTCACCTCGAGGGCAAAACCCTCGAAGACCTCCAGCTCGGCCCGGGAGAACTTCCCGGCTTTCTCGTGGTCCGCCACGAGGACTCCGCGCAGCACCTCCTGCTCCTTGACGGGGACCACCATCAGCGAGAGAGCCGGGTCCCCTTCGAGCAGGTAGTTCAGGCGGCGACGGTCCTGGGAAAAGCTGGACATCATGACGTGCCGGCCCAGCTTGGCCACACCCCCGATGACTCCCTCCCCGATGCGGCAGCCCGCCCTCCTGTCGACCTTCGCACTCCCCTCGGCTGCCGACCGGAACGCCAGTCTGCTGCCGTCGCTTTCGAAGAGGACGACCGTCCGGGCCCCGAGGGCCCGACGGGTGAGCTCGAGGAGACGCTCGATGTCCCGGTTGAGCTTCTCGGCAACGCTCATCCGCCTGACCATCTTGCCCCTCGGCGTGTGCGCCTCCAGACCCGGTTCGGCCCGCAGCTCCTCAAGCCTGCTGAAGTTCTCGGCTTCCTCCTGCAGCCGCGAATGCTCCTTGAGGTCCTCCTGCAGGGACCGATAACGCTTGAGAAAGAGAACGTGAAGGAGAAGTGCGAAGACCGCCAGGAGGAGGAGGCCGGCGGCCAGGGCGATCGGGTCCTCTCCAACCCCCGTCCCCTTCCCGGGCCGGAGTGCCTGCACCGCCTCGAGGACTGCTATGGCGGCCAGAAAAGCGAACTGCTGCCACCACAGATAAAAGACGGAAGATGCGGCGAGGAGGAAAAGAAAGTAACCCGGCCACAGGGGGGAGGAGACGCCGCCGCCGTAGACTACCCCGGCGTTGAGAAGCAGCAGCAGGGCCGCCGCCGCCACGGCTGAAACGACGGACCCTCCACCCCGTTTCGCCCTGAGGAGGGTGGAGAAGAAGACGGCGAGGAGCACCGCCAGCCACAGCCAGTGCAGAGGACCCAGGCCCGTCTGCTGCCGGGGAGGAAAGAAAAGGGAGACCAGGAAGCACGGGGCGAGAACCAGCTCTGCGCGCCGCCGCTTGATCCATTCCCAGGAGCTCGTCAGGAGGGACCGCTGGGGCATCCCGGGCTCTCCGGTCAGCGTCGGCGGGGGCGGAGGGCCGAAATGCTCCGCCGGAAAGGTTTCCGAACCGCCCCTTTCTCGGTGATGATGGCCGTCACGAACCTGGCCGGCGTGACATCAAAGGCCGGATTGAAGGCCGCCACCCCCCGAGGCGTGATCCGGCGGCCTGCCATGGTGGTCACCTCCGAGGGGGGCCTCTCCTCGATTGGTATCTCGTCGCCCGATTTCAGGCTGAAATCGATGGTGCTCACCGGGGCGGCCACGTAAAAGGGGACCTTGTTCTCCCTGGCCAGCACCGCCACCTGGTACGTTCCTATCTTGTTGACCACGTCCCCGTTGGAAGCTATGCGGTCGGCGCCGACGACAACCTTCTGCACCTTGCCCCGGCGCAGAAAAGACCCCGCCGCCGTATCGGCGATGACCGTGACGGGGATGCCCTCCCGGGAAAGTTCCCAGGCGGTGAGCTTCGCCCCCTGGCACCTCGGTCTCGTTTCGTCCGCCAGAACGGAAATCCTCTTGCCCTGCTCCCAGGCGGCCCGCACCACTCCCAGGGCGGTGCCGTATCCTGCCGTCGCCAGGGCTCCCGCGTTGCAGTGGGTGAGGATCACGTCGCCGTCCTCTATGAAGGACGCCCCGTTTCGTCCCATGCGCCTGTTGATCTCTATGTCTTCGCTGAGGACGGCGAGGGCTTCCGCTTCCATCTTCTCCGCCATGACCGCAGGGGCAAGATGAGCGTTCTCTTCCATCAAGCGGCCCATCCGCTGCAGGGCCCAGAAAAGGTTGACCGCCGTCGGGCGGGAGGAGGCCAGAACCTTCCCGGCCTTCTGCATGTGCCTGCGAAACGCCGCCGGCCGCAGACGGGCGCCGGACCGGGCGGCCAGCGCCATTCCGAAGGCCGCCGTCACTCCGATGGCGGGGGCGCCGCGGACAAGCATGTCCCGGATCCCCCTGGATACTTCGTGGTAGGTCTTCAGCGGACGGTACCGAATCTTATCCGGCAGCAGGGTCTGGTCGAGAAGCTCGAGCCTCCCTCTTCTCCACCGAAGCGTTTCGACAACCTTCTTTCTGCTCATTTTGCCTTTCCCGGGGCCGGTCCCGCATTTGCGACACGTCCTCCATACCTTCCCGAGGTGTCAGGAGTGCAGGCCTTCCCCCCTTCGCGGGGTGAGCGTACCACGGAGAAACAGGACGGTCAACGGCCGTC
>JAUWCW010000115.1 GCA_030609125.1 Candidatus Rokuibacteriota bacterium | reverse complement strand
GGCGGCGGGAGGCGGGGAGAAGAGGGCATGCCGGGCCGGCTGGTCATGGCGGCGGCGGACGCACTCGTCTTCCGCCGTATCAGGGACGCACTGGGCGGGAGGCTGCGCTTTATCGTTTGCGGGGGCGCTCCGCTGGCGGCGGAGATAGTGGACTTTTTCCTTGCCGCCGGCATCAATGTTCTTGAAGGGTACGGTCTTTCCGAGGCCTCGCCGGTCATTTCCGTCAACCGTCTCGGCCATGTCCGCTCCGGCACGGTGGGTGTCCCCTTCGACAATATCGAGGTGAAAACGGCCGGGGAAGGGGAGATCATCGTCAGGGGGCCCTCGGTCATGATGGGCTACCTTGATGACGAGAAGGCCACCGCCGATGTCATCCGGGACGGGTGGCTGCACACGGGCGACACGGGGGTCATCGAAGACGGCTACCTGCGGATCACGGGAAGGAAGAAGGACATCATCGTCACCTCCGGGGGCAAGAACGTCTCTCCGCAGAGAGTGGAGGGCCTGTTGGAGGGAGACGCCTGCATCAGCCGGGTGGTTGTTTACGGGGACAGAAAAAAGTACCTGACGGCGCTGGTAGTCCCCGACTACGCCCGGCTCAAGCTGGAGATGGGGGAGGATTCTCTCCGGGACCTGACCGATGCCGACCTGGCGGGACGCGGGGACGTGTATGCGTTTCTCATGGAGAGGATCAAGAGGCGCTCACGGGAGCTCGCCCCCTTTGAGCAGATCAGGAAGATCGTTGTCCTCGACGAGCCGCTCACCGAGGACAGGGGCGAGGTTACGCCGACCATGAAGGTGAGACGGGACAGGGTCACCGGCGAGTTTCGCGAACGGCTCGAAGCCCTCTACGAGTGAGCAGGGTCGAAAGGGGGGGGGCGTTGTCAGGGTTTCCTGCCGAGGAGCTTGAAGGCCGTGGAAAGCGACTTCTCCGCGGCGTCCTCGCCGAGACGTATGCACTCCTCAATGCAGCCGAAGCTGGTCCAGCTCACGGTTTCGACCTGAGGGGATATCACCAGGTCCGCATCCCTGACGTGAACGCGGCTCAGGGTGTGGCGCGTGATGGCGTTCACGCGGCGAATGATGTCGAGGCCCGTATCGACAGTGTAGTCCTGCTCGAGCTCGCGGGCGACGTCGACGGCGATGACCACGTCGGCGCCGAGTTTCCGGCAGGGCCCCGCCGGGAGCTGGTTGACCCACCCGCCGTCGGCGAGGAGACGGTCGCCGAACTCGACGGGAGGGAAAATGCCGGGAATTGCCGACGAGGCCGCCACGGCTGAGCGCAGGGGCCCCTCGGTGAGGACGGCCTCCCGGCCGCCGTGGATGTCCGTGCAGACGGCGGCGAAGGGGATCCTCGTGTCCTGGATGCCGATGTCGTCCACCAGGGCGGAGATGTTTTTCAGGAAGGTGTCCTCGCTGACGAAGGACTGCCGGGCCAGGGTGACATTGTAGAAGAAGCTCTTGCGAAGGTAGTGGCTCAGGGCGTCGTAGAGACCGTCAGTCTCCGGGGTGTGGTTGATGTGCTTGAGAAAGTCGAACTTTATTTTTCTGAAGCTCTCGCCTTCGAAGTAGCTGCGGACCCGGTCGATGACCTCGTTGACGTCGAGCGTGGCTGCGATGCAGGCGCCGACGAGGGCTCCGATGCTGGTGCCGACGATGCATCCGGGGGAAATGCCCTCCCGCATCAGTACCTTCAGCACGCCGATGTGGGCGATGCCTCTGGCCGCGCCGCCGCCGAGGGCGAAGCCGACCTTCACTTCCGACATCCCGCCTCCATGCAGGTTTCCGACCCGGGGCCCGGCAGGGCGGCCGGACACCTTTTTTCAGTGGCTACTCGTGGCCGGGGGTCTCCTCGAGATCGCAGGAGTCGAGCCCCTTCATGATCTTCTCGAGGAGAACTTTTCTCTGCTGGACCTCCTTCATCTTCTCCTGAAGGTTGTCCGCATCCGGGTTGTAGGAGCAGACACCGAGGTTGCAGTCGACGTCGAGGAGCCCGCCGAGCTTGTAAGCCAGCGTCTTGATTTCGTCGTTGAGGCTGTCGATCTGTTTCAGGAGCAGCTTTTTGTCGTTTTCCATTCTTTGAGGACCTCTTTCCCGGCAGTGGCGAGCGGGTTTGCATCACTGGGCGGCCTTGACCCCGCTGTCAGCGTAGCAAAAAACATAGGCCGAAGGCAATAGGTCAGGAATTCCCGGCGGGTGGCACAGGGAAGATGCCCTCCCGCCCCTGGCGTGTGTAGAGGGGAAAGTCGGGTATAATAGTGCGCCAAACGACGAGAACACCTGATCTGGGAGGTCGGAAATGGAACAGAAAGACATGGTAGTGCTCCTCACCGTTGACCCGAAAAAAGACCTTGAACGCGCCTCCATGGGACTGTCCATTGCCAACGCGGCCCTCGCCACGGACGTGAAGGTCAAGATCTTCTTCGCCCTCGACGGCATCTTCACCCTGGTGAAAGGTCACTGCGAAGGACTGAAGGCCGACCACTTCGCCTCCGTGCAGGAACTGCTCGATCTTTTTGCGGAAGAGGGGGGTGAGCTGCATGCCTGCTCGCCCTTCATGGCGCAGCGGAACATCTCGGAGGGAGACCTCGTCGATGGCGTCATCATCTCAAGCGCCCCCACCCTTGTGCACGACGCATCGGGAGGCGTCATCACCATCTAAGACGACGAGCGCGAAAGGCGGGGACAGACATGACGGCACAGGCGGACGGACTTTTCTCTGATTCAGATCTCGGGAGCATGTCGCTGCGGAACCGGTTCATCCGGTCCGCGACCTGGGAGGGAATGTGCGATCCCGAAGGGCGGCCGCGGGAGAAGCTGGCCGCTCTCTACGGCGACCTGTCGCGGGGAAGGGTGGGGCTCGTCATCACCGGCTACACCTACGTCAGTCCGGAGGGCAAGCAGATGCCGGGCAAGATGGGCATCTACAGCGGCGCTTTCGCCGGCGAGATGAAGGACCTCTGCCGGGCGGTGCAGGACGAGGGCGGGAAGATCTGCATGCAGCTCGTTCACTGCGGGGGCCAGACCACGGGGAAGATGGCCGGAAGCCGGCCTCTTGCTCCCTCTTCGGTAGAGGTCCCGCAGTTTCCCGAGATCCCCGCGGCCATGACCCGGAAGGAGATCGACAGGGTTGCGGCCGCCTTCGGAGAAGGGGCGGGGCGGGCCAGGGAATACGGTTTCGACGCCGTTCAACTTCACGCCGCGCACGGATACCTGATCAACCAGTTTCTCTCACCCCTGACGAACAGGAGGGAGGACGAATACGGCGGCAGCGGGAAGAAGAGGCGGCGCTTTCTCATGGAGGTGTGCCGGAGAGTTCGCGCCGCCGTCGGCGACGGGTTCCCGGTCATGGTGAAGCTGAACGGATCGGACTTCTTCGAGGGAGGCCTGGAGATCGAGGAGGCCGTGGCGGCCGCCACGGCCCTCGATGAGGATGGAATCGCCGCCATAGAAGTCAGTGGCGGGACGTCTGCGTCCGGGAAGCTGAGCCCGGTCCGGGTGAAGATCAAGACGGAAGAAGATGAAGGCTACAACATGCCCCTGGCGGAAAGGATCAAGAGCGCTGTCTCCTGTCCCGTCATCGCTGTGGGCGGGTTCCGGTCCTTCGAGGTGGCGAGAGCGGCGGTGGGACGGGGCGCTGTGGACTTCATCTCCCTCTCACGACCCCTCATACGGGAGCCCGGCCTGGTGAAACGCTGGGAGGAGGGCGACCTCGCCAGGGCGGAGTGCATCTCCTGCAACGGCTGTTTCAAGCCCGGTCTCAAAGAGGGCGGCATCTACTGCGTGGTGAAGAAGAAGCTGGAGCAGAACGGCTGACCGCATTTTCCGCCGCTTCAGGGCGCTATAATGGCGGGATGGCCAAAAGAGACTTTATCCTCGTCGAGGGGGCGAGGCAGAACAATCTGAAGGGATTTGATGTCGCGATCCCCCTGGGGGAGCTCACGGTCATCACCGGCGTGAGCGGATCGGGGAAGTCCTCCCTCGCTTTTGATACCGTCTACGCCGAGGGCCAGCGCCGGTACGTGGAAACCTTCAGCCCCTACGCGCGCCAGTTCCTGGATCGCATGGACAAGCCTAAGGCCGATCGCATCAGGGGGATACCGCCGGCGATCGCCATCGACCAGACGAACCCGGTGCGCACCTCCCGCTCCACCGTCGGCACCATGTCGGAGATCAACGACCACATGAAGCTCCTCTTCGCCCGCGCCGCCACCCCGCACTGCAGCGGCTGCGGCCGAGGCGTTCGCCGCGATACCGCGGAGAGCATCGGCGAAGAGGCGGGGCAGGGAGATTCCCACTTGATGGTGACCTTTCCCGTCGCCGTGCCGGAGAACTTCACGGCGGCCGAGGTCAGGGACCTTCTCGCGCGTCAGGGCTATACGCGGATCCTCAGGGAAGGCAGGGGCGAGCTGGAAGTCGTTCAGGACCGCGTTTTCCGTGAGGGGAACGATCTCGGCCGCATCCGTGATTCGGTGGAGGCCGCCCTGAAGACAGGCCGAGGACGAGTCACGCTCTACGATCTCGCGGAGGACGGCCGGACCGCCTCCAATCCGCGGCGCTACTCGGCCGGCCTGCACTGTCCCGACTGCGACATCCGCGTCGCCGACCCGCTGCCGAACCTCTTCTCCTTCAACTCTCCCCTCGGCGCCTGTGAGACCTGCCGGGGCTTCGGGAGGACCATCGGCATCGACTACCGCCTCGTCGTCCCCGACGAGGGGCTCTCCCTCGCCGCAGGCGCCGTCAAGCCCTGGCAGAGCGGCCTGAGCCGTGAGTGCCAGAGAGACCTTCTGCGGTTCGCGGGGCGGAAGGGCATCCCCGCGGACAGACCGTGGAGGGAGATGACACGACGGCAGAAGAAGTGGGTGCTCCAGGGGGAGGGCGAATGGGACGGGAAGCACTGGTACGGCGTGCGGGGATTCTTCGATTACCTGGAGACGAAAGCCTACAAGATGCACATCCGGGTCTACCTCTCGCGCTACCGTAGCTACCTGACCTGTCCCGACTGCGATGGTGCGCGCCTCAGGCCGGAGGCGCTCCTCTGGCGCCTGGGGGAGGGCGGCCCCAACATGCACGACGTGGCCGTCATGCCTCTGGACAGGTGCCTCGCCTTCTTCACGGAGTTCGTGCTGCCCCGGCCCCTCGACGAGGCGACGGAACTGCTCATGAAGGAAGTCCGTTCCCGTCTCGGCTATCTCGTCGAGGTCGGACTCGGCTATCTCACTCTCGAACGCCAGAGCCGCACCCTCAGCGGCGGAGAGGTCCAGAGACTGAATCTCACGACCGCGCTCGGCACCTCCCTGGTCAACACCCTCTTCGTTCTCGACGAGCCGAGCATAGGCCTGCACCAGAGTGACATCAACCGTCTCGTCGGGGTCCTGAAGCGCCTGCGGGACGCGGGGAACACGCTCCTCGTCGTCGAACACGACCCCGACGTCATCCGGGCGGCGGACCGGATAATCGACATGGGACCCGGGCCGGGGGAGAAGGGCGGCGAGATCGTCTTCTCGGGCAGTCCGGCCCAGCTGGTGAGGAGGAAGAAATCGGTTACCGCCCAGTACCTCTCGGGGAGGATACGGGTCGGTCCCGCCCGGAGGCCGCGGCCCCCGTATCCGGGGACCCCCCGCCTGTCGGTGACCGGAGCCCGTGAGCACAATCTCAAGAACATAGACGTCTCCATACCGCTGGGGCGGCTGGTCTGTGTCACCGGCGTGAGCGGGTCGGGAAAGTCCACCCTCGTCCATGACACCCTTTTCAACGCCATCTGTGAACTGAAGGGAAAACCTCAGCAGAAGTCTGGTAAGCATAAAGAAATAAAGGGATTTAATCATATAGAGTCGGCGGTTCTTGTCGATCAGTCCGCCATCGGACGAACCACCAGGTCCAACCCCGCCAGCTATGTTGGGGCCCTGAACGCGATCCGCGCGATTTTCGCCGAGGAGCCCCTTTCAAAGGACCGGGGCTACAAGCCGGGAACATTCAGCTTCAACTCCGGCAACGGGCGCTGTCCCGCCTGCGGGGGGAACGGTTTTGAGCACGTGGAGATGCAGTTCCTCTCCGACGTCTACCTTCGATGTCCGGAGTGCGACGGGAGCCGCTACCGGCCGGAAGTCCTGGAGGTGCGGCTCCGGGGGACGACCTCCATCGGCGACGTCCTGGAGATGACTGTTACCGAAGCCGCTTCGTTCTTCCGCGACGTGCGGGCGGTGGCCGCTTCCCTCGAGCCCCTGCGGGCAGTCGGCCTCGGCTACCTTCGCCTGGGGCAGCCCGTTCCCACGCTCAGCGGGGGAGAGGCGCAGCGCCTCAAGCTGGCCGCCCATCTTGCCCGGGCCCGTCACGGAAAGAAGAAGGGAGGGAAAAAGCTCTTTCTCTTCGACGAGCCTACGACGGGCCTGCATTTCAGGGACATCGCCGTTCTGCTGGGGGCCTTCCGCCGGCTTCTGGTGGAAGGCCATTCACTGGTCGTGATCGAGCACAACCTCGACGT
>JAUWCW010000154.1 GCA_030609125.1 Candidatus Rokuibacteriota bacterium | reverse complement strand
CCGTGCCGCTCGCGGTGACCCTTGCGCATCTGCTCGATGAGGATGTCGTCGGCGAGGGGGAGGACCGACGAGATGCCGTACCTGGCCACCTTGAGAGGAGTGTCGACGGTGAAAGCCGTGCCCATGACGGGGATGTGAAAGGTGTGGGCGCTGCCGAGGGGGCTCTTCTTCACGCCGTCGCCTCCGGGGGTGTGCCGCGCCTCGAGGACGGGTTCTTGCGCCTCCTTCCAGCGGACTTGCTCGCAGGTGGAGCGGCGGGGAGGAGGGCCTCCTTGAGGACCTCGTCGATGCTGTCCACGGGGACGAGGGTCATGGCCCTCCTGATTTTCGGCGGGATCTCCTCCAGGTCGATTTTGTTCCTGGCCGGGAAGATGACGGTCTTTATCCCCGCCCGGTGTGCCGCCAGGACCTTCTCCTTCAGCCCGCCGATGGGCAGGACTCTTCCCCGGAGGGTGACCTCTCCCGTCATGGCCACGTCCTTGTTGACGGGGATGCCGGTGAGGGAGGAGATGAGAGCGGTGGTGATTGTTATCCCCGCCGAGGGCCCGTCCTTGGGGATGGCTCCCGCCGGCACGTGGATGTGAATGTCGTTCCTGGAGCTGAAGTCGGGGTTGACATCGAAGTCAGCGGCCCGGGACCGGGCGTAGCTGATGGAGGCCTGGGCGGATTCCTTCATGACGTCTCCAAGCTGGCCGGTGAGGATCACTCCTCCCTTGCCCTTCATGAGACTCGTCTCGACGTGAAGGATTTCCCCCCCCGCGGGGGTCCATGCCAGCCCGGTGGCCACGCCGACCTCGCTCTCCTCCTGCTCGCTCTCCATGAAGTACTTGCGGGGGCCGAGGTACTTTTTCAGGTTGCGTGCGCTGACGTGGAAAGGTCCCTTCTTGCCCGAGGCGATCTCCCTGGCTGTCTTGCGGCAGACTTTCGCCACCTCCCGCTCCAGGTTCCGCAGCCCCGCTTCACGGGTGTAGCGGTGAATGATCTCGAGGATCGCCGGGTCCGAGATCTTCAGGTCCTCCTCCGTGAGGCCGTGTTCCTCGAGCTGGCGGGCAAGGAGGTAGCGGCGGGCGATGTGCCGCTTTTCCTCGTCGGTGTAGCCTTGCAGGTAGAGCACCTCCATGCGGTCCTTGAGAGCCGGCGGAATGGGGTCGAGAAGGTTGGCGGTGGTGATAAACATGACGTTGGACAGGTCGAAGGGGACGCCGAGGTAGTGATCGACGAACGACTGGTTCTGCTCGGGATCGAGAACCTCCAGGAGAGCCGACGAGGGGTCCCCCCGGAAGTCGGTTCCGATCTTGTCGACCTCGTCCATCATGAAGACCGGGTTGTTCGACCCGGCGCCATGGATTCCCTGGATGATCTTGCCCGGGAGAGCCCCGACGTAGGTGCGGCGGTGCCCCCTGATTTCCGCCTCGTCCCTGACACCCCCGAGGGAGATGCGCACGAACTTGCGCCCCAGAGACCGGGCGATGGACTTGCCCAGGGAGGTCTTGCCGACCCCGGGGGGGCCGACGAAGCAGAGGATGGGGCCCTTCATCTGCTCCTTCAGCTTGCGGACGGAGAGGTATTCGACGATGCGGATCTTGACCTTTTCCAGGTCGTAGTGATCTTCGTCCAGGACCTTCTCGGCCAGGGGGATGTCCAGGTTGTCGGTGGTGCTCCTGGACCAGGGAATTTCCACCAGCCAGTCCAGGTAGGTCCTCACCAGGGAGGCCTCCGCCGCGTCGGGATGCATGTGGGCCAGACGCTCCAGCTGCTTCTCCGCCTGGGCGAGAACCTTCTCCGGCATGTCGGCGCTCTTGATCTTCTCCTCGTACTCCGCCATTTCGGTGGAGCGCTCGTCGATCTCCCCGAGCTCTTTCTGGATCGCCTTGAGCTGCTCGCGCAGATAGTATTCGCGCTGGGACTTGTCGATTTCCCCCTTGGCCCGGGAGTGGATCTTCTCCTGCATCTCCAGCAGATCGATTTCCTTGTTCAGCTGTTCGTTCACCCTCCGCAACCGGGCGACGGGATCCTCGATCTCCAGGATCTCCTGGGCGTCGGCGACCTTCAGACCCAGATTGGAGCCCAGCAGATCCGCCAGCCTGCCGGGCTCGTCGAGATTCTCCGCCACCACCATGATGTCCGGCAGCAGCGCCTTGCCCATGGAGGTGATCTTCTGCATCTGCTCTTTCACGGCCCTCAGAAGGGCCTCCACCTCCAGGTCCCCGGAGTCGACCTTGTCGTCCTCGATGCGCTGGATCCGGGCCCTGAAGAAAGGCTCCTCCTGCGGCACCTCTACCACCTTGGCCCGGGCGACGCCCTGGACGAGGATCTTGATGCGTCCGTCGGGCATCTTGAGCATGCGCATGATCAGGGCCGCTGTGCCGACTTTGTAGAGCTGATCCGGGGTGGGCTCCTCCTCGCTCTGGTCTTTCTGCGTCGTCAGGAAGATCATCCTGTCCTTGGCGAGGGCCTCGTCTATGGCGTTGATGGAGATTGTTCTGGCCACAAAGAGGGGGAGGATCATGTAGGGGAAAACCACGATGTCCCGCACCGGCAGCAGGGGGATATCCTTCGGGACCTTGAGCGTCTCCTCTTTTTTTGCCACGGCTCTCCCCGTCTCTTTACTCGGTGGACACGATGATTTTCTTCCGCAGGCCCCGTTTTTCCGAGACCTTCGGGACTGTTATCCGCAGTACGCCCAGGCGGTACCGGGCCCGGGTCCGGGAGGAGTCGATGGGCTGCAGCAGGGGGATCATTCTCCGGAAGGCCCCGAACGCTCTCTCCATGCAGAGAAAGTTCACTCTCCCCCGGGCGAGGACCTCCTCCTTCAGGCCTTCGATGATCAGGGCGCCGCCGGACATGGTGACCTGCAGGCTGGCCAGGTCGATTCCCGGGAGCTCGACTTCGATGACAATCCCCTCCTGTGTCTCGTATATGTCCAGGGGTGGAAAGTCCGTCTCGTCCCATGGGGAGGCGGCCGCAGCCTCTCCTCCCAGGAGCTGCCGGAGATAGCCTTCGATCAGCTCCTCGGTCGTTCCCTGAAAGTAATCCAGATTGTCTCCGCGAAAACCCATTCCGGTTCCGCCCAGGTCAGAGCTTCAGACTCCTGAGATATTTTTTGAAGTTTTCGCCCAGGTCCGGATCGTCCAGGGCGTACTCTACCGTCGCCTTGAGAAAGCCGAGCTTGTTGCCCGCGTCGTAGCGGGTGCCCTCGAAAAGATACCCGAACAGGGGATAGTCGGGGGCCATGCGCTTGAGGGCGTCGGTGAGTTGGATCTCGCCGCCCCGCCCCGGCTTGGTCACCTCCAGGTACCTGAATATCGCCGGCGTGAGGATGTAGCGGCCGATGATGGCCAGGTCCGACGGCGCCTGGGCGGGCTCGGGCTTCTCCACCAGGTCGACGATCTGGGACACCCGGTCGTCTATTTTCCGGTTTTTGATGACCCCGTAGTCCCTGATGGACGGCCCCGTAACCTTCTGAACCGCCACGACCGGGCCGCCGTGCTTTTCGTAGACCTTTATCATCTGCTTCAGGCAGGGCACCTTGGCGCGGATGATGTCGTCTCCCAGGACGACCGCGAACGGCTCGTTGCCGACGAGGCTGCGGGCGCTGAGAATGGCGTGCCCCAGTCCGAGCGGCTCGCCCTGGCGGACGTAGGCGAAGTTGGCCAGCTCGTGTATCTTCCGGAGCTCGTCCCGGAGTTTCTTCTTC
This sequence comes from Candidatus Rokuibacteriota bacterium, assembly GCA_030609125.1. Taxonomy (GTDB): domain Bacteria; phylum JAUVQV01; class JAUVQV01; order JAUVQV01; family JAUVQV01; genus JAUWCW01. Next base: position 1,831 of record JAUWCW010000154.1, on the reverse strand, counting down.
CCCTTCCGGGCCAGGATCTGCTCCAGTTCGAAAGAGACGTCGAAATGGTCTTCGATGGCCCTCTTCCCCCGGCCGGTGACGAAGATGACGTCGGTTATGCCCGCCTGCTTGGCCTCCTCGATGCAGTACTGGATCAGCGGCTTATCGACGAGGGTCAGCATCTCCTTGGGCATGGCCTTCGTGGCGGGGAGGAACCTCGTCCCCAGGCCTCCGACGGGGAAGACAGCCTTCTTGATGGTCATGCTTTATTCCTTATTCTGTTAATACCGAGTCTTACGAATCTGTAGTGCAATAATGCTATGCGACGGGCTCCCAAAGGTCAAGGGCGGCTCCCCGGCCGCGACGGGCTCCCTGTGTTCCCAACATGAAAAATCAGAATTTACGGGGAGTTATGGATATTTCTGGCTTGACGAGGCCTCGATCTTCCTGCTAGTATCCGCGGACCGGCGCCACGAAGATTCAGGGGGAGTGATAACGCGCCGCGGACTTCCACACGATTGGATAATATCAGTATCTCTCCGAATGGGGATAAGAGGAACCGAAATCTTAAACTGGGGGTAACGCATGGGCACTTCCGCACTTCGATCTCTGCACGGCCGTCTTTCGCACTCAAATCTTATCGCCTGGATAATCATCGTCGCCCTGGCGGTTCTGGTGACCAGCATTCCTGCCGGCGCCATCGAGAACGAGGACTGCCTCGACTGCCATGGCGCTGAAACGCCCGTCATTGACGCCGATCTCTTTCGCGAGACTATCCATGGCGAGAACGATCTGGCTTGCGTCGACTGTCACAGCGACTTCAACGAGGACGAGCATCCCGGCCAGGTGATGGGGAAGGTTCACTGTGGAGACTGCCACGACGGGAAGCAGGAGGAGTACGACCAGGGCGTTCACGGCCTGGCCCTGGCGGCGGGGTTGGAGGACGTGCCCATGTGCCAGGACTGCCACGGCTGGCACAACATCTTTCCTCCCGAGGATCCCCGCTCCCAGATCTACCCCCTCAACGTCGTGGAGACGTGCGGGAAGTGCCACAGCGACCAGCTGCTGGCCAAAAAGCACGCCATCGAGGTGGAGGACCCCTACCAGAAGTATGTCACCAGCAGCCACGGCCGGGGCCTGATCAAGTCGGGCCTCCTGGTGTCGGCGGTCTGCAACGACTGCCACGGGGCCCACAGGATACTCCCCCACGAGAACGAGGAGTCCTCGATCAACTACCGGAACATACCCGAGACCTGCGGTGTCTGTCATGCGGGTGTCCTGACGGACTTCAAGACGAGCATTCACGGGCAGGTCTTCGCCGAGGGGAGCGAGGAAGGCCCTATCTGCACCACCTGCCACCAGTCCCACACAGTCACCAGGATCACCGACGAGGAGTGGAAGCTGCACATCATCGAGGACTGCGGTCACTGCCACGAGGAACTGATGGAGACCTACCGCGAGACCTACCACGGCCAGGTGACGGCCCTGGGCTACTCCAAGCCCGCCCGCTGCAGCGACTGCCACGGCTCGCATAAAATTCTGTCTCCCGACGACCCGGAGTCCACCCTCTCCCCGGCGAACCGCGTCGCCACCTGCCGGAAGTGCCACGAGAACGCCAACGAGAAATTCACCAAATTCCTCGCCCACGGGGACCACAACGACCGCGCCAACTACCCCATCCTTTTCTACACCTACTGGGGGATGGTGGGCCTCCTGGTCCAGACCTTCGCCTTTTTCGGCATCCACACCCTGCTGTGGCTGATCAGGACCCTGAGGCGCGGCTATCGGGCGCCGCCGCTGAAGATCACCAAGGAGAAGATGTACTGGCGCTTCGATCTCTATGACCGCGCCT
>JAUWCW010000326.1 GCA_030609125.1 Candidatus Rokuibacteriota bacterium | reverse complement strand
CAATCGACATGTTCTTGAAAGACTATACCCTATAGTTGCATGACTTTTTCCTGTTTTTCATCTTTTTTAGTTCCCATCCCGAAAGTGGGGTTTGAGTGAAAGTTCGCCAGGTGCCTGAGATGTGGACCACAGGATGTGTGTGCATACTGGTTGTATGTACCCATATCTTGTGGTTCGCAGATCGGGTGCATGGTGGACTTTCAGCGAACAGCCGGTTTCGGGATGGGAACTACTTACTGTGTATGTTGGACAGGACGCCAGCGCAGGTGTATTTTGAGATTTTACCCTGGGAGAGGTCTGGAGGCATTCCTTTTTAGCACCAGCCCAAGGAGGATGGAGGGCGCTGATGAAAAAAAATAGGCGTGGACCGGGGCTGGACGAAGTCGGCGAAGACGGGATCATCCGGTATCTGCGCAGCCGTCACGCCGCGTCGGGCGGACGCATATCCCTCGGCATAGGTGACGACACGGCCCTGTTCAACCCCCACCCGGGGAAGAAGATCCTCTTCACCACCGACCTCATGGTGGAGGGGGTCCACTTCTCCCGCGCCTGGATTCCCCCGGAGGACCTGGGATACAAACTCGCCGCCGTCAACGTGAGCGATATAGCCGCCATGGGGGGGAAGCCGACGTTCGCGCTCCTCTCTCTCGCCCTTCCCCGGGGGCTTGAGTTCGATTTCGTCCGCCGTCTCTCACGGGGCCTGCGCAGGGCCGAACGCACCTTCGGGCTCCAACTCCTTGGAGGAGACACGACCTCCTCGAAGGGTGGGGTCTTCGCCTGCATCTCCCTCCTCGGCACCCTCCAGGCGCGCCGGCCCCTCACCCGGTCGGGGGCCTGTCCCGGCGACGGGATCTATGTGACGGGCCATCTGGGCGCCTCGGTTCTCGGCCTGGAGGCTCTCGAGCTCGGAAAGGGCTACCGGGACACTCCGGCCCTGCGCGGGGCGGTGCGGAAGCACCTTCGCCCCTCCCCGCCCCTTTCCTGGGCCCTGACGGTCGCACGCCGGAATCTGGCCACGGCGGCCATGGACGTCAGTGACGGCCTCTCCGTCGATCTTGGCCGTCTCTGCAAAGCAAGCGGGGTCGGCGCGGAAATCGAAACGGCGGCGCTGCCTGTCCTCCCCGGCACCCGGAAGGCAGCGGAGGCGGTGGGGAGGGACGCCGGCGAGGCTGCCCTTCACGGCGGCGAGGAGTACGAGCTGCTCTTCACGGTCCGGCCCCGGAAAGAGCTGGAGGTGCAGAGGCTCGCCCGACGGGAGCGGGTGAGAGTCTCCCGTGTCGGCACGGTCCTTCGGCAGAAGAAGATCTTCACCGTCTCACGGGGGGGCCGCAGGGAGTCCCTGGTCACTCGCGGCTGGGAGCATTTCCAGTGACTGAGCCCGGTTGACATGTCCTGGAATCAGGAACTAACATAGCCATCAGGTTGTACGGTCAGCCATCGCGAGGGGAGACCAGCCATGGGAGAGATACCGATCGGAACGGTCGTGCACTTCTTTCACAAGCCTATGGTCGCCGCCGTCAGGATCGAGGGGGGAGAGCTCCACGTGGGGGACGCCGTTCACATCAAGGGCCACACCACCGACCTGCACCACCGCGTCGACTCCATGCAGATAGAGCACGATCCCGTTGATACGGCAAAACCGGGAGACCTGGCGGGCATCAGGGTGAGCGAAAGGGTCAGGGAGCACGACAGGGTCTTCAGAATCGAAGAGTCTTCACCGTGACGGGAAGCCTGAAAAGCCTCTTCGCCGCGATCGTCTTTGCCGGCATGGCCTCCGCCGCCCCCCTTGCGGCCGCCACGCCCGAGAAGCTGGACATTCCCACCTTCTCCGTCGTGCTCACCGACTCCGCCGGCACACCCCGGGAGACCTTCCGGCGCAGTTCCCCGCCCTACTTCGACATCTCCTTCGCCCTGGCCCTCAGCGCAAGCAAGCGCTACGCCACGAAAATCACCCTGATCCACATCACCGGCGGCAGCGGCACGGAGTCGGTCCTCTATGAGGGGCGCCTCGAGGAGGGCTTCTACCACTTTCTTGTGCCCGCCCCTGTCGTCCTCGGTGACGTCTCGGCACGGATCGTCCTGAAGACCAGAGTCTTCCCCAAGAAATTCACGGGCGAAAGCTACTACGTCTACCGCATCTGGGAAGGCGCCTACTACGTCGGACGCTGAAAGGGCACACGTTCGGGAAGGCCGGCGCAGGGGTCCACGACCGGTTCCGGGGAAAATTGCAAGAAACATGGTGCCGAGGGGGGGACTTGAACCCCCACGAGTTTCCCCACCACCCCCTCAAGATGGCGTGTCTGCCAGTTCCACCACCTCGGCACGCTGAGGACTACGGGGGGGAATCATAATCCCCACCGTCCCGATTGTCAACGGACACCGCCGGTTACTGCAGTGCGGCGCCAAGCGAACGGGACACTTGCCGGGCCTTGCCGTACGTGCGCAGGGATGGTGCAGAATGTCGAATGTCCAGACCTGACCCCGTCAGTCCTTGCTGAGGCGGGGGTCGAGGGCGTCACGGAGCCCTTCGCCGAAGAGGTTGTAAGCGAGCATGGTCACCGTGATGGCCAGGCCGGGAAAAACCGAAAGCCACCAGGCAATATCCAGGTTGGCCCTCCCGTCGGCAAGGATGTTCCCCCACGAGGGTGTCGGGGGCTGGACGCCGAGGCCGAGAAACGAGAGGGCGGACTCGGTCAGGATGGCGCCCGCCACGCCCAGGACGGCGGCTACCAGCACCGGAGCCAGCGCGTTCGGAAGCAGGTGCCGGAAGATTATCCTCAGGGGCCCCGCGCCGAGGGCTCTGGCGGCAGCCACGTAGTCGCGCTCGCGGAGGGTGAGGAACTCCGCCCGGACCAGGCGGCAGACCCCCATCCTAAGCATGCTACGGGCTGGTCATCAATAAAGGCGATGTATTTGAGATGATTCCCTACGATTTGTCGGTAGCCAAGGTAATGATGTTGTTCGATGAGGCTGTTGTAGAGAGGCTCAAGGGTGGTGTTGCGGACT
>JAUWCW010000276.1 GCA_030609125.1 Candidatus Rokuibacteriota bacterium | reverse complement strand
GACGAGTGAAAATGAACACCCGGCACCGTCCCCACCCTCATTCCCGGTGTAGGGGTGCATATTATTCTGGGGGGAAGGGGACCGGATATTTCATACTGACTTGACCAGCGGAACAGTATTTCAGATTATTGTAAGCCTCCTGCGGGAGGTTTTTTTATTTTCTGGAAGAGGAGGTAAGGTGGGAGAGGGGCGTTGGCGCGCCCCTTCTCCCGGTGGGGAGATCCCCACAAACCAACAAGTAGATTCTTGATACTATCAATCGACATCTGCGTCAAGACCCTGGTTCGGAAGGGCAAGGCTTTCGCCTGGCCGCGGCCCTCTTGCTGTAACCGCTGTGGGAGGTTTGGTCTCTGGGGTCACGGCTATGTCACGGCCTTCTTCGACGGTATCGATAAGCCGGTGTATTTGAAGCGGTACCGCTGTCCGGACTGCCGGGCGGTGTACCGCCTGAGACCCTCCGGCTACTGGCCCCGTTTCTGGGCACCCATTCACCAGATTAAGCAGCGCATCTTCCATCGCCTGCGCACCGGCCGCTGGCCTCCCGGGGGCAGTACCACCCGTTGGCGGCACTGGCTGCGAGGTCTTCGTCGGCAGGTGGCGACCCATCTGGGTCAGCAATGGACGGCACGGCTGGAGGAGGGATTCGAGGAGCTGTGCCGCCGCGGCCTCTGTCCAGTGAGCCGGTCGGTATAGCGTGGTGATCTCATTGGGTTTTGCCCACCCTACCGAAGGGTTCTCTCGAAACTGCTCTTGCGAGGTTCCATTATGTGGGAAACAACCGGAAAGGAGTGTTCCCCATGAACGAAGAGCAGAAAAAACAGGTCGCCATCTTCCGTTTCGGCGTCATCAGCGACTTTGTCACCCCGGTTAAGCTCGATCGGGGGGAGAAAGAAAGACTGCTGCGGGACAAGTGCGCCCGCCACTGGCGCATTCCCATGTCCCACCGCACGAGAATATCCCGTACCGCCATTCTCTCCTGGGTCTCGTCCTATCTCGGCGGCGGCCGCCGTCTTGAGGCCCTCTACCCCAAGGCCCGTTCCGATCGAAATGCCACCCGCGCCCTGGATGAGGAGACGTCCCTGGCTCTGGTCCGCCTGCGCCGGCAGATTCCCAAAGCCACCATCCGCAGTCTGATAGCCGAGGCCAGGGACAAGTCCCTCGTCGACAAGGAAGTTCATCTGGCCGAAACCACCGTCTGGAGGTTTCTCAAAAGAGAGGGGCTGCTCCATAACTCCGGTGACGCCCCCGTCGACCGGAGAAAGTACGAGGCCGAACTGCCGAACGACACGTGGCAGTCCGATGCCATGCACGGACCCCAGGTGCTCGTGAAGGGGAAAAAACGCAAGGTCTACCTCTTCGCTTTCCTCGACGACATGAGCCGCCTCGTGCCCCATGCCCAGTTCTATCCCAGCGAAAAGCTCACCTCTTTCCTCGACGCCCTGCGCCAGGCTCTACTGACCAGAGGGTTGCCGCGAAAATTGTATGTCGATAACGGTTCCGCTTTCCGCTCCCGGCACCTGGCCGAGATCACCGCCTCTTTGGGCATCGCCCTGATCCACTCCAGACCCTATCAGCCCCAGGGGCGTGGGAAAATAGAACGCTGGTTCCGTACCGTACGCACCGGCTTTCTTCCCGGGTTCCGGGGAGAAGCCATCGAGGAGCTCAACGAGGCCCTCGATCTGTGGGTTCGGGAGCAGTATCACCAGCGGGTGCACCGCGGCACCGGCGAGACGCCCCTCAAGCGCTTCGCCTCGCACACCGAGTGCCTGCGGCCGGCCCCGAAGGACCTGGAGGATCACTTCCGCGTCAGCGCCCGCCGGAGAGTGGCCCGGGACCGGACCGTCTCTCTCGGCGGACGGCTCTTCGAGGCGCCGGTGGAGCTCATCGGCCGGCAGCTGACCCTGCTCTATCACACCCATGACCCTTCAAGAATCGAGGCCTTCCTTGAGGGACAGTCCCACGGAATGCTCCGAATCGTCGACCTGCAAGTAAACTGCCGGGTGCGGCGGCAGCAGGATCACCTGTCTCTGCACAGCGAGCCCCGGCCCATCAGTGGCGGGAAGCTCTCCTTCACTCCGCGGAACAGGGAGAAGTCCTCATGAGCGCCCCTTTGTATCGCAGCTTCTTCGGTTTCCGCAAAGAGCCCTTCGGCAGCGACCTGACCCCCGAGGAAGTCCTCAAGACGCCGGCTCTCGAGGCCGTCGGCGGCCGCTTCGATTATGTCCGCAATCTCGGGGCCGTCGGCCTTGTCACCGGCGAGGTCGGCTCGGGCAAATCCACCGCCCTGCGCTGGGCCGCAAGCCGCCTGCATCCGTCGGAGTATCTCACCGTCTGGGTTACCGCCTCGGGAGGGTCCATTCTGGAACTGTACCGCCAGATAGCCGCCGTCTTCGACGTGGAGACCAGAAGCTTCTCCCGCGCCGCCCTCAGAAAAATCATCCACCACGGGATCAAAGAACTGCTGCACAAGAAAATCCAGCCGGTCCTCATCATCGACGAGGCCTCCCTGATGCGTTTAGAGGTCTTCTCCGAGCTGCACACTCTCTGTCAGTTCGAGGCCGACTCCAAACCGCACCTGCCCATGATCCTCGCCGGGCAGAACAACCTGCTCGACTCCCTGCAGTACCGCTCATCTCTTCCCCTGGCCTCGCGCATCGTGGCCAGAACACACCTGGAGGGAATCGACCAGGAGGAGATGACCCGGTACCTGGACCATCACCTCAAGATCGTCGGCGTGAAATCACAGCTGTTCTCTCCTGAGGCCATCACAGCCATCCAGCAGGGATCGGGAGGATTGCTCAGACGGGCCAACAATCTCGCCCGAGGCGCACTCGTCGCCGCCGCCAATGAAAAATGCCAACTGGTCGCCGCCGAACACGTCAGGCTCGCTTCGACAGAATTGATTTAGATCATGGGATCGGGGCCGACCTCGTCGGCCCCGGTCACCTCAATGTGAAAGAATCAAAATAATCAGGAATGAAAAGTCAGATTAATGTGAAAGACTACACGTGGTACCGAGCTTCCCAGAAAGCTCCATTGCGCTTCTTCCTGCGGTTGTATTCCTGGGCTAGACGACCGGCCACCAAGTGCATGGAGCACGGTATGATCTTCTCGTCCCCTCCATCGGTTACAAGCAGGTGAACGTGGTTGCACGTCACCATGTAGTTCAGCACGCTCAAACCGAATTGCTTCCCGGCCTCGTAGAGGAGTTTCAGGTAGCGATCACAATCCTTTGAGAACTTGAGAAGAAACTCCCGCTTGTGGCATCGGTGCGTAACATGCCAGAGATAGCCGGGGAGAAAATGTCGTTTTGCCCTTACCGCGTTAGATCGCTTATTTGGCGTGAAAAAAGACCTCTAAGCTCGTATTTCCCGGCTTTCATCCTTATTGTTCCTTTTGAAACAGTCTCTTAGATTGGTCCGACCCCGGACCGCCCCCGGCCGCCCCGGACCGCCCGGACCGTGGGCCGCCGGACCGAAGCTCACTCTTGACAGTCGCACAATCCAGGGCGGACA
>JAUWCW010000031.1 GCA_030609125.1 Candidatus Rokuibacteriota bacterium | reverse complement strand
CAGGTCAGTTGTGGTGGGGGAGTTTTCGCTTCTGCGGTGGGAGAGCCCCGTCCTCACTTTTCGCGTGCGTTGCGGGGGAGGGACGTACATTCGGAGCCTCTGTCACGATCTTGCGAAGAAGTGCGGGAGTGCCGGCCACATGACGGCCCTGACGAGGACCGCCGTGGGGCCGTTCTGCATCGAGCAGGCCATGACTGTCGATAAGCTGCGGAACATTCTGGGGGAAAAGTCCGGGCGCCCCCCCCTCGTGCCCCTCGCAGCGGCGCTTTCGCATCTTCCGGCCATGCGGCTTTCCGGGGAGCAGGTGGTCGATGTCCGCCAGGGAAAGGCGCCCGCGCCCCGGCCCGGGTACCTGCCGGAGAACCTCGAGCCCGGTCGGGATGTGAAGCTCGTAGGTGAGGATGGAGGGCTCGTTGCCGTGGTCCGCTATGAGGGACCGGGGGAGCCGATGCCGATCCGCCGGGTCTTCGCCTGAGACGGGACAGATGCGATTTTGCTTTACATGGCCAAGACTTTCTAGTAATCTTACCGACTTCTAAAGGATAAATAAGAGTGAGGAGGTGAAGGAACGTGAGTCTGGGGAAAGACGAAAAAGATGGGGTCATTACCAGTTACAGGCTCCATGAGCAGGATACCGGTTCCCCGGAAGTCCAGGTGGCGCTTCTGAGCGAGCGGATCAAGCAGCTTCAGGAGCATTTCAAGGCCCACAAGAAAGACCATCATTCCCGCCGGGGCCTGCTGAAAATGGTTGGTCAGCGCCGTAGGCTTTTGAACTATCTGAAGAAAAAAGACATCAGTCGCTACCGGGAGGTCATCGGCCGCCTGGGCCTCCGCAAATAAATTCCACTTTTCATCAACAAGAGGTAAAAAACTTGAAAGCAGTGAAGACCAGTTTGGATGTCGGGGGCAAGACCCTGACACTGGAAACGGGCCGCCTCGCCAAGCAGGCCGACGGCGCCGTCATGATCACGTGCGAGGAGACGTCCCTGCTCGTCACGGCAGTCTGCTCCGATAAGCCGAGGGAGGGGATCGATTTTCTCCCCCTCACCGTCAACTACCAGGAAAAGGCGTTCGCCGCCGGCAAGATTCCCGGAGGGTTCTTCCGCCGCGAGGGCCGCCCCGGCGAAAGGGAAGTCCTCGTCTGCAGGCTCATAGACAGGCCCCTGCGGCCACTCTTCCCCAAGGGGATGACGCACGATATCCAGATCATGCCCACCGTATACTCCGCCGACATGGTGAACGAGCCGGATATTTTCGGAATCGTCGGGGCCTCGGCCGCCCTCACCATCTCGCGGATTCCCTTTGACGGCCCGGTGGGGGCCGTGCGGATCGGCAGGGTCGACGGCCAGCTGATCGTGAACCCCACCATCGAGGAGATGGCCCAGGGGACCCTCAACATGGTTGTCGCCGGCACGGCCGACGCGATCACCATGGTCGAGGCCGGTGCCCAGGAGATCAGCGAGGAAGTCGTCGTCGACGCCCTTCTTCTGGCCGAGGTGGAGATCCATCGCATCGCCGAGTGGCTGCAGGAGTTCCGGGAGCAGGTCGGCGTGGAGAAGATGACCGTGGTGCCGCCCGAGACCAACGAGCCTCTCAAGGCGCAGATCGAGGAGAAATACCTCCCCGCCCTGCTTGAGGCGATGGCGATCAAGTCGAAAAACCCCCGCTCGTCGGCCCTCAGGGACGTGAAAAAGAAGGCGGCGGAAGAGCTGTCGACGCCCGAGGAGGATCTCTCGAAGGAGGTTTCGAAACTCATCGAGGCGCTGGAAAAGAGGGAAGCCCGTCGCATGATCGCCGCGGGCGAGAGAGTTGACGGCCGCGGTCCGACAGAGGTGAGGCCCATCACCTGCGATGTGGGTGCCCTCGCCAGGACGCACGGCTCGGCGGTCTTCACCCGGGGGCAGACCCAGGCCCTGGTCGTCACCACCCTGGGCACCTCCCAGGACGAGCAGATCGTCGACGACCTGAGCCTCACCACAAGACGCTCCTTCATGCTCCACTACAACTTCCCTCCCTTCTGCACGGGAGAGACGCGCTTCATGCTCAGCCCCGGAAGGCGGGAGATCGGCCACGGCGCCCTGGCGCACCGGGCGGTCCTGCAGGTCCTTCCGGACAAAGAGAAATTCCCCTACACCATTCGGGTGGTGTCGGATATCCTCGAGTCGAACGGCTCGTCTTCAATGGCGACGGTCTGCGGAGCTTCCCTCTCCCTGATGGACGCCGGCGTGCCCATCAAGGCTCCGGTGGCGGGGATCGCCATGGGGCTTGTGCGGGAAGGGGACGAGTTCTACATCCTCTCCGACATCCTCGGCATGGAGGATCACTACGGCGACATGGACTTCAAGGTCGCCGGAACCCGGGACGGCATCAACTCCCTGCAGATGGACTTGAAGGTCAAGGGTCTGACCAAGGAAGTGATGGCCAGGGCCCTTCAGCAGGCGAAGGAAGGCCGCCTCCACATCCTGGACCGGATGGCCGAGGCCATCGCCGAGCCCCGCGATGACATTTCGGCTTACGCTCCCCGCATCCTGACGATCAAGATCAAGGTCGACAAGATCCGGGACATCATCGGGCCGGGAGGCAAGATGATTCGCTCCATCGTGGAGCAGACCGGCGCCAAGATCGAAGTGAGCGACGACGGCACGGTCCTCATCGCCTCCGTCGACGAAGATTCTTCCCGCCAGGCCATCGAGATCATCAAGGAGCTGACCCAGGAAGCCGAGATCGGCAGGATCTACAAGGGTGTTGTGAAGAAAGTTCTCGATTTCGGCGCCTTCGTGGCGATCTTTGCCGGCACGGAAGGCCTGGTGCACATCTCCCAGCTCTCCGAACATCGGGTGAACAACATCCACGACGAGGTCAAGGAGGGGGACGAGATGGACGTCAAGGTCATCGATATCGACCGGGACGGGAAAATCAAGCTCAGCCGCAAGGAGGCACTGCGGGACAAGAAGGCCCCCTCGCCCGAGAAATAAGAGGAGGCCGTCACGCTCCCCCAGAGTTTTCACAAGACGGTGCTCCCGAACGGGGCCCGTATCGTCACCGAGCAGATCGCCGGAAGCCGCACCATAGCTCTCGGCGTCTGGGTGGGAACGGGCTCACGCTCGGAGTCCCCGTCTCTCGGCGGCTGCGCCCACTTCATAGAACACCTTCTCTTCAAGGGGACCGCCACCAGGAGCGCGTCGGCCCTCGCCCGGGAGATCGACTCCATCGGCGGCCACCTCGACGCCTTCACCGGCCGGGAATACACTTGCTTCTACCTGAACATCCTTGTCGAGCACGTCGAGCGGGGGTTCGCCATCCTCTCCGACATCCTGCTGAACTCAACCTTCCCGCCTCAAGAGATCGAGCGAGAACGGAAGGTCGTCCTTGAAGAAATCAAGATGGGCGAGGACAGCCCGGAAGACACGGTCTACGAGCTTCTGGTACAGAACATATGGCCGCGAAACCCGCTGGGCCGGCCGATACTCGGAGACAATTCCAGCATCGGGGCCATGAGCCGGGCCGAACTGGTCTCCTTCTTCCGCGATCACTACAGGTCAGGCAATCTTGTTTTCGCCGCCGCCGGAGGCATCGACCACAACCGGCTCGAGCAGCTGTGGAAGAAGCACTTCGCCTTGCCGAAAAGGCAGGCCCCCTTACGGCGCCGGACGTCGCCCCGCTTCAGGAAAGGTTTCTACCGGAAGGCGAGGTCCCTGGAGCAGACCCACCTCTGCTTCGGTTCGAGAGGTCTCAAGCAGACCCACAGGGACCGGTACGCACTCTATGTCCTCAACAGCATATTCGGCGGCAGCATGAGCTCCCGGCTCTTCCAGGAGATCCGGGAAAAGCGCGGACTCGCTTATTCCGTTTTCTCCTCCCACAGCTCCTACAGGGACACGGGCCTTTTCACCATTTCGGTGGGGACCAGCCCCGATACGGCGCGGAGGGTGGCGAGACTCGTGGAAGGGCAGATCGACAGGATCTGCAAGCGGCCTCCGTCGGCGAGAGAGGTCGTCCGTGCCAGGGACCACATCAGGGGCAACGTGATCCTCGGACTCGAGTCGGCCGGCAACAGGATGATGAGCATCGCCAGGCAGGAACTATATTTCAAGCGCATCTTCGGCATCGACGAGACAATCGAGGCCGTCGAATCGATCACGCCCCGGCGGGTGCACGAAGTGGCCCAGGAGCTCTTTGCGCCCGGGAGCTCGGCGTGGGCGGCGGTCGGTCCGGAGAAGAGCCTGGAGATGCTTGCCCGCGGAAGAGAGTGAATCCAGATATTGCCTGAATGGCCTGCACCCGCCTTGTCCCGGCTCGTTTCAGCAACTTGACACCCCCGATCACGGGGCTTAGATTATCAGTAAGTCGACCGGTACGTTTCCTGATTTCCACAGAGACTGTTACCCATTCACTGTCCGGGGGAGGCACAGTCCATGGAGACGAAAAACCGTTGCAAGAGAAGGGTTTTCCTCTTTCTTGCCGCCGCCCTGGCGGCGTGGATTATCCATACGCCCTCTCAGGTTTCCGCCCAGGCCGTCTTTACCTCCACCGGCGTGGAAAGAGCCGTAGCGGCTGATCCGGGCCGGAACGATCCGGGCGGGACATACGGGAGTTGTCTTCTCAGGGGCCGGCCGGTCCACGATTTCAAGCTGAAGGACATCATCAGCGGCAGGATGACCACCTTCCTCGAAACGGTCAGGCGCGACTACACTTTTCTTTACTACCTGGACGCCGGATCCCGGGATTCTCTGGACAGCCTGAACGTTCTCGAGCAGCTGCGGGACCGGTACCGGGAGCGGGTCGGCCTGGTGGCCATTTTCCTCGATCCCGCCAGCGACAACGACATCCTGCGCTTCCTCGTCTCCCACCAGATCTATCCGGACTACGCTCTCCACGACCCCTCCTTCCACCAGGCGCGCTGCTACGGGTTCGGCAAGGCGCCGGCCCTTCACGTGATCGGACCGGGCGGGGATATCATTTTCACCGTGAGCAGTTCCCGGCCCGTGGATCTGGCGGTCTTCACCGCCAGGCTCGATCACGTCCTGGCCATGGAGCAGACAGGGCGAAGCGACTTCGCCGAAGCCCGGAAGATCTACGTGGAAGCCATGGACTGGCTGGAAGAGGGCAAGCGCAGGATGGCCCTCTTCTACCTGAAAAGGGTGCTGGAGCTGCAGCCCAACCTGTATACCATCAACTGCCAGATGGCCGATATCTACCGGGACCTGAGGATGCGCCGGGAGGCTGCCCGCCACTACTCCCGCTACATCGGGGCCGACTACTACGCCTACGACCTCGAACGGGTCAGAGAGAACCTGAGATCGCTGACCGGGGGTGATCCACAGGGTCCTTGACAGTCCGGCTTTCGCCCGCACAATAGGCACCATGGATTCCATAAGGGTGCAGGTGAAGATCGAGCCGGAGGGCGAGGGTCTCGACCTTCCCCGCTATCAGACAGCGCACGCCGCCGGGATGGATCTTCCCGCCGCCATCGACGAAGACGTCGTCCTCGAGCCCGGAGCGAGAGGGCTGGTCTCAACGGGCATCTCCATAGCCCTTCCGCCGGGGTACGAGGCGCAGATACGGCCGCGGAGCGGGCTGGCAGTCAAACACGGGATCACACTCCTGAACTCTCCCGGAACCATCGATGCCGACTACCGCGGCGTGATCCGCCTGGCGCTGATCAATCACGGAAAGAGCCCCTTCACGGTCCGGCGGGGGGACCGCCTGGCCCAGATGGTCGTCGCCCCGGTGTGCCGGGCGGAACTGACGGTCGAGAGCGAGCTGCCCCCTTCGGGGCGAGGCGAAGGGGGATTCGGCCACACCGGCCGGTAGCGGCGTTTTTCCCGTGGAATCACCGGTCTTGCAAATTGCTTCCTCCTTCCGTATCCTTATACGAATCATAACGCATGATTAAGGGAGAGGGTGAGAGGGTGAAGCGAGCGCCATTCCGGACGGGAGCCATCGGCACAGTTCTCACCCTCCTTTTCCTGACCTCCACGGCCCTCGCCGGCTCGGGTGTCGAGGGCGCTTATATTCGCCCTGTCGGAGGCGTGGGGCCGGGCGATCCCGTGCCGAGCTTTCATGCCAAGGGACTGTACGGGGAGGACCTCGACCTGGGCAATCTGCTCAAGTACGAAAAGAAGGTGGTTCTCGCCTTCTGGTCGATGTACTGCCAGGCCTGTGTCGAAAAATTCGACGCCATGATCGCCATCCAGAATAAATACGAGTACTCGGGGCTGGTGGTGATCTCCATCAACACCGACGGTGAGTACCGCAAGGGCGAGCAGGTGATCCGGGATTTCATCGGTGCCTACGAAAAGCAGCACGGGGTAAAGGTGAACTTCCCCGTTCTCTATGACGAGACAAACTGGCTCGCGCTGGCAATGAACGTCAACTTCCTGCCCACCATCATCACCGTCAACTCCGAGGGCAAGGTCCACAACATCTACCGGCGCTTCGGCGAGGGGAGCAAGGAAGAGATCCTGACCGGCATCGAAGATATCGTCCTCGATCTTATCGCCGTGACGTCCAAGCCCGGACTCGGCGGCAAATCCGAACCATGAACCCGTGGGTCGCCCCGGCTTGCATCCGGCGGTCGCCCGCGCCCGGCGAAGACCGCGGGAAGGGTTCACGCAAGAATAAGTTCACAGAATTCGCGCTCAGATTCAGGTCGTATTTGGTCGATCTGATTGAGTGAAACCGCAGGAATAGCAGGGCTCTTTCGAGGATTTCGTGATTGAGGATCGGCCGAAGACGGCCTGAAGATGAGATGCGAAAATGGGAAGTTATTCTTGCGTGAGCCCTAAGGAGCGGCAGTCGCGTTGAAGCTGCATGTCCTCGCCAGTGGGAGCTTGGGGAATTCCACCCTCGTCGAGGCAGGCGGGACCCGGATCCTCGTCGACTGCGGTCTGAGCGGCGCCGAAGCCGTCAGGCGGCTTGGAACGGTCGGCTGCAGGCCGGAAGAGATCGGGGCCATCCTTGTCTCCCACGAGCACACCGATCATGTCCAGGGCGTGGGCGTGCTGGCCCGGCGCTTTGCCATCCCGGTCTATCTCACGGAGGGAACACGAGCGGCGTGCAACGGGCAGGTGGACAGGGGTGTGGAGACGAACGACATCGAAGCCGGCAGGGAGTTCGAGATCGGGGACCTTCGCGTTCGCCCCTTCTCGATTCCCCACGACGCGGCGGACCCGGTGGGCTTCACGTTCAGGTCCGGCGAAGTCAAGGCGGGGCTGGCGACGGATATCGGTTTTTCAACGGCCCTGGTGAGGCAGCACCTCTCCGCCTGCAACCTGCTGGTGCTGGAGTCCAACCACGATCCCGGCATGCTCGCCCGGAGTTCCTATCCCTGGGAGTTGAAACGCCGCATCCGGGGGAAGCAGGGTCATCTTTCCAACGAGGAGGCGGGTCAGCTCCTGGAGAGGATCCTTCACGATGAGCTGGAGGAGGTCGTCCTGGCGCACCTGTCGGAAAAGAACAACCACCCGGACCTGGCCCTCAGGGCGGCGAAAAAGATCCTGGAAGGCCGCAGGATGGCCGACCGGGTCAGGCTGACCGTCGCCGCCCAGGGAGAGGTCCTGACCGTGAAGGCCGGGAGGGCGCTTCAGGCCGGATCGGCGCATGGGCCTGAATAGGGCCGGGGTTTACCCATCTGGGAGGAGGTAGCGTGTTCAAGGCAAACGTTGTTGTCTCTCTGAAGAAGCAGGTGCTCGATCCGCAGGGCAAGCAGATCCAGCACGCGCTCCACGATCTTGGCCTCTCGTCGGTGAAGTCCCTTCGCTACGGGAAATTCATCGAGGTCGAGCTGGACAGCGCGAGCCGGGAGGAGGCGCAGGAGCAGCTCGACGCCATCTGCCGCAAGCTGCTGGCCAACCCGGTCATCGAGGACTACCGCTTCGACATAGAATAGAGCACTCTTTCGGTGCCCTTATCGCCCCTGACTGCGCCCAACCGGGAACGAAGAAAAGAAACACGACAGGGCGACAAGCCCAACGCAGTCGCAGACCTGGGTTGAAACCTGTAGCTGACGGTCCCGGGTGCTATCCCGGGACGGCGTGCGACTGCAGGTGTTCGATGAGGCTCTCGAAGATGAGCCGACCGTCTTCCCCGCCGAGAATCGCTTCGGCGCACCGCTCCGGGTGAGGCATCATCCCAAGGACGTTGCCTCCCCTGCTGGTGATGCCCGCCACGTTCCCGAGAGCGCCGTTGGGGTTGGACGCATCCGTCACTTCCCCCGCTTCGTCGCAATAGCGGAAGACGATCTGGCCGTTCCGCTCCATCTCCTCCAACGTCCCGGCGTCGGCGAACCAGTTCCCCTCGTTGTGGGCGATCGGTATGTGCAGCACCTGCCCGGGCTTCATCAGCCGGGTGAAGGGGGTGTCAGTGTTTTCCGCCCTGAGGCGGACGTAGCGGCAGATGAACTTCAGGTCCCTGTTCCTGAGCATCGCCCCGGGAAGAAGCCCGGCCTCGAGAAGGACCTGGAAGCCGTTGCAGATTCCGAGCACGGGTCCGCCCCGGCCGGCGAAGTCCGCGACAGCCGCCATGATGGGGGAAAAGCGGGCAATCGCTCCGGAGCGCAGGTAGTCGCCGTGGGCGAAGCCTCCGGGAACGACGACGGTGTCCACGTCGCCCAGGGACTTTTCCCTGTGCCAGAGAAAGCGGCACTCCTGCCCCAGGGTGTGCTTGATGACGTGGTAGCAGTCATGGTCGCAGTTCGATCCGGGAAAGACGATAACTCCGAATTTCATGGCGACGTATTATGCGGTTATTCCCGATCGTTGGCAAGGCAGGCTTCAGGCAGGCTTCAGTCTGCGCCGCACGATCAAGGAAATGGGGCCCGTCATCCCGAGCGAAGTGAGGGATCTGACGTGCGGAGGGGATTCCTCGTCGCGAGCCTGTCCTGGGCACTTCGGCTTGGTTCAGCACAAGCTCCGCCGAAGGGCTTCCCGGAATGGCAAGGTGTTTCGGTCCGTTGCTTTTGGCGGGAGTTTCTGCTTTAATTCCCACTCGTTTCACTTGGAACCGCAACAACCAGGAGACACGGCCGATGAGATCTGATCCCGAGATAACTCCCGGGCTGGTGGCCGAGCACGGCCTCACGCCGGAGGACTTCGAGAGGGTGAAGGAGATCCTGGGGCGGGAGCCCACCTTCACCGAACTCGGCATCTTCTCCGTCATGTGGTCCGAGCACTGCTCCTACAAGTCCAGCAAGATCCACCTGCAGAAGCTGCCCACCAGTGGTCCCGCCATAGTCCAGGGGCCGGGGGAGAATGCGGGCATCGTCGACATCGGTGACGGCATGGTTGCGGTCTTCAAGATGGAGTCCCACAACCACCCCTCCTTCATCGAGCCCTACCAGGGGGCCGCCACGGGTGTGGGAGGCATCCTTCGCGACATCTTCACCATGGGCGCAAGATGCATTGCCTCCATGGACTCCCTTCGCTTCGGGCCCCTCGACCAGCCGCGCAACCGCTATCTCGTCGAGGGAGTGGTGGCAGGCATAGCGGGCTACGGCAACTGCATGGGGGTTCCGACAGTCGGGGGAGAGATGTTCTTCGACGAGAGCTACAACGGCAACCCCCTGGTGAATGTCTTCAACCTCGGGATCGCCAGAGGCGACCAGATCTTCCTCGGCCGCGCCGGCGGGGTGGGCAACCCCGTCATCTACGTCGGCTCCAAGACAGGGCGGGACGGTATCCACGGGGCCACCATGGCCTCCGAGGAGTTCGACGAGACCTCCGCGGAGAGAAGACCCACCGTCCAGGTCGGGGACCCCTTCACGGAAAAGCTTCTCATGGAGGCCTGCCTCGAGCTCTTCAAGACCGACTACGTCGTCGGGATCCAGGACATGGGAGCGGCGGGCCTCACCTGCTCGACCTGCGAAATGGCCTCCCGGGGGGACGCGGGCGTGGAGATCGACCTCGGCAAGGTCCCCCAGCGCGAAGAGGGGATGGTCCCCTACGAACTCATGCTCTCCGAGAGCCAGGAGCGGATGCTCATCGTGGCCCACAAGGGGACGGAGGGGAAGGTCCTGGAGATCTTCCGCAAGTGGGACCTGGAGGCTGAGATCATCGGTGTCGTGACGGACGACAGGATGATGCGGGTCAGGCTCGGCGACGAAATCCTTGCCGAGATACCTGCCCACCCCCTTGCCGAGGAAGGCCCCGTCTGCGACCGTCCCTACGCGCGCCCCGAGGGGCAGGACGAGCTGCAGAGGCTCGATCTCGAAGCCATAGGGCTCCCCGATGACTTCGGCGACGTCCTGCTCAGGCTCCTCGCCTCTCCGGGCATCGCCCGGAAGGACTGGGTCTGGGGGCAGTACGATCACATGGTCAGGATCAACACCGTCGTTCTTCCCGGGTCGGACGCAAGCGTGATCAGGGTGCCGGGCTCGGAGAAGAAAGGGATCGCCCTCTCGAGTGACTGCAACCCCCTCCACTGCTGGCTCGACCCGAGGGAGGGAGGGAAAGCGGCGGTGGCCGAGGCGGCCCGGAACGTGGTCTGCGCCGGGGCGCGCCCCCTGGCGATCACCAATTGCCTGAACTTCGGCAACCCGGAGCGGCCCGATATCATGTGGCAGTTTGTGGAGGCCGTGGAGGGTCTGGGCGAGGCCTGCAGGGCCCTGGGAACTCCCGTCACGGGAGGCAACGTCTCTTTTTACAACGAGACCCTGGGAACGGGTGTCATGCCGACGCCGACGGTGGGTATGGTGGGGCTGCTGGACGATGTTTTCCGGCACATGACCCAGTGGTTCAGGAACGAAGGCGATCTGGTGCTTCTCCTCGGCGAGAACCGGGAGGAACTGGGCGGCACCGAGTACCTCAGGGTCGTGCACGGGCTGAAGAAGGGGCTGCCGCCGAGGATAGATCTCGAGTTCGAAAAGAGGATCCAGGAGTTCACCATGGCGGTCATCGGCGCCGGGCTCGTCTCCTCCGCCCACGACTGCTCCGAGGGCGGCCTCGCCGTGGCGCTGGCCGAATCGTGCCTCTCCGGGCCCGACGCCCCCCTGGGCGCCCGGGTGGAGCTCAGGGACGACGTGCGGCCCGATGCGCTGCTCTTCGGGGAGACCCAGAGCCGCATCGTCTTTTCCGTTCCAGCCGAAACGCTGGAGGACATGCAGGCCAGGGCGTCGGTGCAGTCCCTTCCCCTGGCGGTCATCGGCACCGTCGGCGGAGGTTCGCTCCGCGTCACCGCCGGCTCAGCCCGGATCGACATTGATCTGGACGCGATGAACGCGGCGTGGCGCGAGAGCTTCGCCGCGAATTTCCGGAAGTGACCCGCGGCCGGCACCGTCTTTCCTACTTGTTCTTCTTTTGTTTCTTGGGCTTCTTGCCGATGTCGGATCTGGCGGCACAGTTCTTGAGCGATCCGCCCTCCCGCCCGGAGATAACACCAGCCTTCTTCG
>JAUWCW010000292.1 GCA_030609125.1 Candidatus Rokuibacteriota bacterium | reverse complement strand
AGGCCAAGGTGCGCCCGCGGCACGGCCTCGCCCATGGGGTAGATGACGAGAAAGGGCGTTCCTCCGGGGTTCCCTATGGCGTCAAGGACCTTGAAATCCGGGTCGGGCATGACCGGGTATGGCATATCGAACTGGCTATGGAACCTGGCGGTCTCTTGGGGGCCGTTGCCGACGGCGATTCCGAGAAAACGGACGCGGTCGCGCAGGTTTTCACGGGCCTGGACGAGACGGTGGGCTTCGTTCATGATGGGCGCCTGCATGACGCAGGCGTAGCAGTAGACGTTGAGGAACTCCATGAGGACCAGGTCGGCACCGACCTCGCGGAGTGTGAAGGGGCCGTCGTCCCGGAGGCCGAGGTAGGACCGCTCTTTCTCGGAAAAGCCGTTCTGGAGAGCAAAGTCCGGCAGGTCCTTCAGGTCAATGGCCCGAAAGACCCCTTCCCCCTCGCCCGGAAGCTTCTCCGCCGCCTCGAGCCCCGGCGCCGCAACAGCCAGAAGAACAAGAAATGCCGCAACAGACCTGAAAAGCCGCATGCCGACCTCCTTCCCCCGGTCATTATACAGAAATCGAAAAGAGTCACCTCCCCTCCACCAGCCACCGTACGCGCGCGCTCCATGTCCGGCCTTCCGCCATCTCCCGCCAGGTCCTGGCCTTGAGGGAAGATCCGCCGCTGCTGAGAAAAATGCCCCCCTCCCTGTCGGTGCGAAGGACGTCCGCCGTCGCGCCGTAGGTCTCCACAACCTCAGGGTCCGGGTGGCCGTAGTTGTTCCTCCCCACGGAGATGACGGCGTACCGGGGGATGTACGAGCGCGCCAGTTCCCCCGTCCCGGCCTGGCGGCCGCCGTGGTGGGGAACCTTCAGGATCGAAAGCCCACGGGCCTCCGGGAGAAGCCGGGAGATATCGAGGACCGGCGAGGCTCCCGCATCTCCCGTCATCAGAAGGTGGATCTTTTTCCACCGGAGGAGAAAGGCGAGGGAATTGTCGTTCATTGACTGGTGGAAGTCTCTGCCTCCGTAGGGCGGCTTCGGAGGATTCAGAAAATCAATCCTGATCCCCTCCCTTCCCCGCCACGTATCGCCCCTGGCGAACGTGCGCAGTTTCCCCCCTTCCTGTTCCCAGCGGTGAAGCGCAGCGGCCAACCCCGGTGGAAGGTCGGTTTCTTTGAACGGGGCGACCCACAGCTCCTTGACCGGCATCTCGTTCATGACAGAGAGCAGCCCGCCGCAGTGATCGGGGTGAAAATGCGAGACCACAAGAGCGTCCAGGCTCGTTACGCCGAGTCTTCTCAAGGCCGGAACCACGATGCTCCGTCCCGCGTCGCCGTGCTCCCAGGACGGCCCGGTGTCGACGAGAACGCCCTCGCCCCCGGGCAGTTGCAGGAGCGCGGCCTCCCCCTGCCCGACATCGAAGAATGACATCCGGATTTCCGTGCGACGCAGGCTGCCGGCCCACCAGAGAGACGAAAGGAGAGCGAGCACGGCGAGGGCACAAAGCGCACCGCGAAGCACCCTCTTCAGCGGTCCCGCAAGGAGGAGCCCGAGAAGGCCCAGCAGCGCCGCCACGAGAAGAGGGGGGGGGCGCGGGACCGCCACCGAGATCCACGATGGTCCGGCAGCTGCGTGGGCAAGAAGGATGAGGCCCCGGCAGGCCCAGGAGGCGGCATCGGCGGCAAGATCGGCCGCCCCGGGCCAGAGGCTCTGGGCGGCTAGGGCGGCCCACCCCAGCGGCAGAACCGCGAACCCTGTCAGGGGAACGGCAGCGACGTTTACCGCCGTCCCGACGAGAGGGATCCGCTGGAAGTGGAACGCCACCAGGGGAAGCGTTCCGGCGGAGGCCACCAGCGACGCGAGAAAAACGCCGGCACAGTACCGGACCAGCCGTGCCGCCGGGCGTGGGGGCGCATCCCCGCGAGGCTTCCCCGCGAGGCGGGGAGCCGCCAGAACCAGGGCCGTCACTGCCGCGAAGGAAAGCTGGAAAGAGACCGAGAAAAGAAGGTGCGGTTCGGCAAAGAGCATGGCGAGGGCCGCGCAGGCCACAAGGTTGACCAGGTCGGTCCTGCGGCAGACAACGGATGCGCCGAGCGCCAGGCACGCCATGACGACGGCCCGGCCGGCCGACACCTGCTGCCCCGAGAACGCGTAAACGAAGACGAGAAAAGGCATGGTCGCCAGGGCGGCTATCGGCTGGACGGGATACCGGGCGACGAGGGGCTCAACCCACGACAGGGCCCGCCGCACGAGAAAGTACACGAAGAAGCCCAGGAACCCCAGGTGCAGGCCTGAAACGGCAAGCAGGTGAGCCAGGCCCGACCGCCGGAAGTCCTCGCGCACACTGTCGCTGACAGCGCTCCGCTGGCCCGTTGTCAGCGCCTTGAGGAGCGCCGCTTCCTCCCCTCCCCTGCGGTCCCAGAAAGAGGAGGCTTCCTCCCGCAGGCGCGTTACCGCCGCGGCGACACCGCCCCCCGGCTGAGATCCCTGCCGGCGTATCCAGACAGGTGAGTTCACAAAGAGGCGAGCCGTCAGGGCACGGCTGGAAGGGGCGGAAGAGGACGGGAACCAGGAGAGATTTCTTTCCCCCCTCACGGGCAGGAGGCGGCCGCGCAGAAGCAGCTTCTCGCCGGTTCTGTACTTCTCTGAAGCCTCCCCGAGGTAGACCCGTATCCTTCCGGAGGTCGTGTAGGTTTTCCCGGCGCTTCTCACCCGGGCCCTGTCGATCTCAAAGATCATGGTTCCGTGGCGGACCTCGGGCGGGTGCGCCACCGTGCCGGCGGCAACGGCATCACCGGCGAGGGGGTCGACTCCGGTGTACGGCACGGCGGACGTCCCGGAGTGGAACCGAAACATGCCGATGAGCAGAAACGTCGCTGCCGCCGCGGCGGCTCTCGATCGCGTCCTGCCGCTGCGGGCGGCGCCGAGCCACGCGAGAAGCGCCGCCGCCGATGCCGCCGCGCTCCAGTGGGGCGCAAAAGGCGGGAGCCAGGCTCCGAGGGCCACACCGGTTCCGAGGAAAAGGGCCGGCCCCGCCAAGGGACGACGCCCCTTCATTCCTTCTTCTTGATCGGACGGCCCCAGAAATCGAACCGCTTCTCGTCCAGAACGGTGTAGAAAGTTCCCGCTTCGGCCTTGGGGACGTTCTTTCGTGCCGGAAGAGCGACAACTTCCACGGAGATCTCCCGCCCGGGAAGCCGGAAGGTGATGCGGTCTCCCGGCCCCACGGTGCGGGCCGCCTTGGCGGGCCGGCCGTTGACTTTCACCTTGCCGTCACGGCAGAGATCGGTCGCCCCGCTGCGCCGCGGGACCAGCTGCGTTGTCTTGAGATATACGTCAAGCCTCATGGAAAGGGACCGGCTCCCCCTGGTTCATAATGATTACGACATCTGTCCGGACGCGT
>JAUWCW010000165.1 GCA_030609125.1 Candidatus Rokuibacteriota bacterium | reverse complement strand
CCCGCCGACGCGAAGAGGTGCTGCAGCGAGAAGTGGATGCAGACGTGCAGGAGGAGGTCTTCAGGCGACAGGCCGAGAACGGTGGCCCCCTCAATTTCGACCGCCTCCGCCCTTTCCCAGACCCCATCCAGGTCGATGTTCAACTCGGTGCGGGCCATGCTCAGCCCCCAGTGCATGTCGAAGAGAAGGGGCTCCCGCTGCGGGGGGTACCCGGCCGCGAGGAGCACCTCCTGGGCACGGCCGAGGTCCTCCCGCTTCACCATGAGGTCCACGTCGCTCATCGGCCGCAGGGCAATGCTCTCGTAGACGTTCCCTGCCAGGTGGGCGCCCTTCAGCACGACCACCGCGACACCCGCGTTACGCAGGGCCCGAAGCGCTTTGCCCAACTCGTGGAAGAGCCCGGTGTTGGCGGCCGACGCCTCCAGGGTGAAGCGGCGAAGGTCCTTGAGCGCGGCGTCCGGGACGTCCCGGACTTCCTCCGACCGAAGAATGTGATAGAGGATGGGCGAAATGCCGTGGCGCAGGGAGCGTCGGACGACATCCTCCCACTCCCGCTCCGAGGCCGGCCGCGGCCCGTTTCCGGACAGACAGGCGAGGAGCATGCGGTCTGCCGGAGAGAGTACGGTAGGAAAAAAGGAAGGTGCGGAACTCAAGGGCCGCCGCTCAGGGAAGGGTGCCGCCCCTGCCGCCCTGCCCGCCCTGGCAGGAGATGGCCGCGGTTCCGACGCGGCACTGGTTGCCGCCGCCCCCGACGTTCGTCCCGGCGGAACAGACGTTGCCGAAACTTCGCGCAAGCTCGCCGAGGGGCATGACCTCCGGCGTTTCATACCGGGGCTTTTGCCCTCTTTCCCGGTGTTTCGGTCTGGAATCCTCTTGCGTACCCATGCTTGTCACCAAATATACATTTGTACTGTTTAGATTACAACCGGTCCTTTTCGGTTCCGAGCCGCGACTCCGGAAAGAGCCCCGCCTCCTCCGCGGCCCGGCAGAACCAGAAGGGGGCCCAGACCCTGCCCGCCCGGTAGTAGTTCTGGGCGACGCAGGAGCCGAGGCAGAGGCTGCGCATGAGACAGCGGCCGCAGACCCCCTCCAGCCTGTCCGGCAGGCCCGAGCGCAGATCCTGAAGGACCGGGTGCCCGCGCCACAGCTTCTCCAGGGAATCCTTCCCGGCCGTGCCGAAGATGAGCTCCGGAACGTGCGTTCCGATCCCGCAGAGGGCGTACTCGCCGGTGGCCAGGAGACCGAGGATGCCGAAGATCCCGCAGACCTCGCTCCCCCCGGCACCGGCGATGCGGCCCAAGGGGCGGAAGGCCGGGGGGTAGTCAAAGCAGAGGCGCAGGCCGGTCTTCGCGGCCAGCTCCCTTTCGACCCACCGTCCGAGCCGGATGACTTCCTCCACCCCCACGGTCTCGTCCCTGCGGTGGACGCTCTCGCCGCGGCCGGTCGGCTGGATGACGTTGAACTTGAGGGACGACGCGCCGAGCTTCCCGGCGAGGCGCACCATCCGCTCGATCTGCCCGGCACTGGTGTTGGCGGCCAGGAGCGACATGATGATCTGCGGGGAGGTCCCGCTGTCGGCGAGAAGGCGCACCGCCCGGCAGGCGGCGTCGAAAGACCCCTTCACACCCCGCACCTCCTCGTGGGTGGCGGCGTCGGCCCCGTCGAGGCTGACGGAGACGAAGCGGTCGGGAAAGCGGGCGATCTCCTTCGCCAGGGCCGGCGTCATCAGCACGCCGTTGGTCTCCATGTTCAGGGACAACTCTCTGGTGCGGGCGATCTCGAGGATATCGGCAATGCGGGGGTGAAGGAGCGGCTCCCCGCCGGTGAGCTTCACGCCCGTCAGGCCCAGGGGCAGGGCCTCCCTCAGCGCTTGCTCGAAGAGCTCCACCGGCAGGGTGGGCGTATGGGAGGCGTCGGCGTCGAAGCGGGGGGAGAGCCAGCAGTGGCGGCAGGCGAGGTTGCACCCCTCGGTGAGGTAGACGTAGAGCCTGGTCAGCTCCGGGGCCTCTGCGCTCATCCCCTGATCTTTTCCCTGTCCGGCAGTTTCCCGCCGTCTTCGAGGTAGCGCCGAAGACACGCGTCCGGGCTCGGGCGGTTCACCTCGCCCGTCAGGGAGTGCGCCAGCCCGGGGCAGTTACCGGTGCACCACGCGCGGTAGCCGCAGCCGGCGCACTCTTTGAAGATGTCGAGGCTGACCTCGCTTCTCTCGCGCAGCCCGTTCAGTTCGGGGCTCCGCTGCCAGATATCGAGGAGGGAGTCCCTGTTGATCCTGCCCAGCTCCATGTGGGCGAGCATCGTGCAGGGGACGATGACGCCGTCGGCGCGAACGGCGACCTTCTCCGCCGGGCAGCCGCAGCCCGTCAGGCTCCCGCCGCCGAAAGATGGTTCGTCCCCCCCGGCCCGCGCCTCCTCCATCTCGAGCCACATCTTCCCCTCCGCCAGGGGCCCCGCCGCGGCCTGGATCCGCCCCGGGTACTCCTGCGCGAGGCGCAGGAGAGTCTCCATCGCCCTCTGGCGCTCCCGCGTCGAGAGGAGGACCTCGCCGGTGTTGAGGCGGCAGCTGCCGAGGTAGCCGGCGGCGTTGGTGCTGAAGCTCTCCAGCTCGAGTTCCTCCAGGAAAAACCGGGCCGCCGCCTCCAGGTCGTTCACGTTGCGCCGGTGGATGGTGAGCCGGACGGAGACGGGAACGCCGTGGCGCCGCAGGGCGCGCAGGCCCCGGACGGCCGCTTCGAAAGATCCCGCGCCGCGGAAGGCGTCGTGGCTCCGCGGCCCCGAGCCGTCGATGGAGACCTGCACCTGGCTGCAGCGGCCGGTGGCGGCGATCATCCGCGCCGCGGCGTCGTCGACGAGGGTGCCGTTGGAGAGGATCGTGAAGCGCATGCGATTGCGGACGATCCCGTCGATGAGCTCCGGGAGGTCGCGCCGGGTGAAGGGCTCGCCCCCGGCGAGGCAGACGTCCATGACCGCCGCCTTCCCGAGCTCCCCGAAAAAGGTGAGCCACTCCGACGCGGACAGATCGCCGTAGCCGCCCCCGGGGTTGTCGAAGTAGTAGCAGTAGCGGCACCGCAGATTGCACCGGGAGGTGATCTCCAAGTCCACACTGCGGGGCGACCGCATGACCTCAGATGCCATGTCCCATCCTCTCGTCAGGGGGGCAAGGGTATTTCATATATCTCGTATCCAGTTTACTATGCTGATTCAATATACTGAGTAATCAAGCATTTAGCTACAAGCGAAGGAACCCGGTGACGAAAACTGTTCAGACGCTCTTCTTCGCGATTCTCATCATGTCGCCCCTCGCCTGGGGAACGGTGGAGACATGGTCCCTGGCCCTGATGGAGGCGTCCGCCTTCCTGGCGCTCTTCCTCTGCTGCCGCGCCATGGTGAAGGAGGAGGGGGGAACGCTCTACGAGGTCCCCGGCCTCCTCCCCCTGACCCTCCTGCTGGGCTTCATGCTGGTGCAGGTCCTGCCCCTTCCCGTCGGCCTCGTGCAGGTCCTCTCGCCGGAGACGGGCGAGATCTACAAACAGACCCTGGAGCTCGACGGCCCGGCCGGCTGGGTCTCGCTTTCGCTCAACCGCAAGGCGACGATCATGGAATTCTTCCGCGTCTCCTCCTACGCCGCCTTCTACGTCCTGACGGTGCAGCTTCTTGCGGGCAGGGGCATGCTGAGGCGGACAGTGTCGGTGGTGGCGATCTTCGCGTCCGGACTCGCCATGCTCGCCATCGTCCAGCACCTCCTGCCGGGGCACTTCCTCTTCGCCTTCCGCGAATACCCCGGGAACGCCAGCCCCTTCGGCCCCTACATCAACCGCAACCACTACGCCGGTCTCATGGGGATGCTCTTTCCCGTCGTCTACGCGGCGTTCCTCTATTCCAGGCCGACGGTGGAGAGCGAGTCCTTCCGGGACACCATGACGCGCCTGCTCGACCGGCTCTCCACGTCGAACCACCTCTCCCTGGGATTTTCGGCGATCCTCATCATCGCCTCGGTGGCGGTGAGCCTCTCCCGGGGCGGGATGCTCTGCATCGCCGCGTCGATGATCTTCTTCGGCCTCCTGCTGACGTGGCGCGGTGTCGGCCGGGGCAAGGGGCTGGCGGCCCTCCTGGTCGTCTCCCTGGTGGTGATCTACGTCGGCTGGTACGGCTGGGCCCCCGTCTTCGAGCGCTTCGGGAATATTCTCGGCCCCGAGGGGGAGATCACCCTTCTGCGGCCGCGGATCTGGGACGACGTCTCCCACATCGCCCAGGACTTTCCCTCAGCCGGCACCGGCTTCGGGACCCTGGTCGACATCTACCCGAAGTACCGGAGCATCCCGGGGACGGACATCCTCGCTCACGCCCACAACGACTACCTGCAGCTTTTCTCCGACGGGGGGCTTCCCGCCGCCGTCTTCGTCGCCTGGTTCCTGGCGGCGGTGGGGATCGCGTCCTTCAGGACGGCGGTGAGGCGCAAGGACATCCAGTCGATCTTTCTCTTTGCCGGCGCGGCCACCGGGGTCTTCTCCATGCTCCTGCACAGCTTCGCCGACTTCAACCTTCAGATCGGCGCCAACGGTCTCGTCTTCTTCTTTCTCCTGGGCCTGAGCGTCTCGGCGTCGCACACCAGGTTCCACAGCCGGCGGGGGAGCACCTACCTCCGGGAGGCCGGCTCCGGGCGGCTCAAGCGCCTCCTCCCCGCGGGCGCCTTCGTCCTGCTGCTGGTGTCGCTCCTCTTCAACGGCGGAATCCTTCTCGGGGAGATTTTCGCCCACGGGGCGGAGCCGCGGGTCATGCAGCGGGCGGACTCGCAGGACGAGGTGGAAAAAGTCCAACGGTGCGCCGCCAGGGCGACCCGCTTCGACCCGCTCGACGGGGAGCACTGGTACGCCAGGGCCGTCGTGGAGCGGACCTACCGGGAGGCCGACAGCTCTCTCGCGCATCTGAAAAAGGCGCTGCGGGCCGTTCCCGTCCGGGGGGAGTACCTGCAGCGGCTCGGCCAGGCCTGGTCGGACCGGGGGGAGTTCGAAAAAGCGGACAGCTTCTTTCGCGCCGGCATCACCTTCGATCCGCGCAACGCCTCCCGTTACCGCGTCTACGGCTCCTGGCTCCTCTCCCGGGGAGAGATCGGAGAAGGGGTGCGCCATGCGAGGAAGGCGGTCTCTCTGGACCCGGCCGAGACGGAGCAGTTCATCACCCTCATGGTTCTCTACGGCATGACGGACGAGGAGATTCTCAGCGCCTTGCCGGAGAGGACCGATCCGTTTTTCCGCTTCGCCGCCTACCTGCTCGGCGTCGGTCGGGAGGACCTGGCCGAAGAGGCCTACCGGGAAGGCCTGCGCCACGCGG
>JAUWCW010000053.1 GCA_030609125.1 Candidatus Rokuibacteriota bacterium | reverse complement strand
ACAAGTACGCCGACATGCCGCGGGTCAAGAGCGTCCTGAAGCTGTGCGGCCGCTGTCACGCGGAGCTTGACGCCCGGCCCGAGGGCTTTCCCCAGGTGAACATTAAAAGCCATCCGGTGGAGCAGGGTGCGGAGGAGGCTTCCGACGAGGTCTGTTTCGACTGTCACTCACCCCACGACCCGACACCATAGGAGAGAGGCGGAGATGAACAACGTATCACGACGTGATTTCTTGCGGAAGGCGGCCCTGGTCTCCGGCGGCTGTGTGACCTTCCTGGTGCTCGGCCCCGGGGAGAAGGGGAGCGCTTCCACGGGCACCATTGGCGGTGTTCCCCTGGAGGATTACAACTGGAACGAGCACCGCTGGGCCTACCTGGTGGACACCACCAGGTGCATCGGCTGCGGCATGTGCGTCAAGGGCTGCAAGGAGGAAAACCTGGTCCCCGACGGGTACGTCCGGACCTGGGTGGAGCGCTACGAGATCGGCGAGGAAGGGGAGGGGGAAGTGGATTCTCCGGACGGCGCGCTGTACGGCTTCCAGGAAAACGTCGGCCACATGAAGGTCGCCAAGTCCTTCTTCGTTCCGAAAATCTGCAACCACTGCGAGAAACCTCCCTGTGTGCAGGTTTGCCCCGTGGGTGCGACCTACCGCACCCGCGACGGGGTGGTGCTGGTGGACAGCAACTACTGCGTCGGCTGCGGCTACTGCGTCCAGGCCTGTCCCTACGGGGCCCGGTTCATCACCCACGACAGGAGCCTCTCCATCGCCGGGATCGCCCAGAAGTGCACCCTCTGCTACCACCGCCTTGTCAAGGGGCGGACCACCGCCTGTGTCGAGGCCTGCCCCGTGGGAGCGCGGCAGCTGGCCGACATGCGTGACACATTCGACCCCGTCCGCAAGCGGATTCTCACCGAGCGGGTGGGGGTTCTGCAGCCTGAGTTGCTGACGGAGCCGCAGTGCTTCTACATCGCTCTCGACAAGGAGGTAAGATGATACCGGAGGTATTGGGATACGCCTTTCCCAACGACATTCACATCACCTGGTCGCTGATGATCGTGACCTACCCGTATGTCACGGGGCTCGTCGCCGGGGCCTTCATCGTCTCCTCCCTCTACCACGTCTTCAACCGCAAGGAACTCTGGCCGATCGGGCGGTTCTCGCTGGTGGCGTCGCTCGCCTTCATGATCGTCGCCACCTGGCCGCTTCTCAACCATCTCGGCCAGCCTCAGCGGGCCATGAGCATCATGATCACTCCCAACCCCTCGTCGGCCATGGCCGGCTTCGGACTGGCCTACAACTGGTACCTGATGATCCTCGTTCTTGAGGTCTGGTTCGTCTTCCGCAAGGACATCGTCCTCATGGCCCGTCAGAGCCGGGGGCTGAAGCGCACCGTCTTCGCGACCCTCGCCCTGGGAACCTACGACATCTCCGACGCGGCCCTGGCGAAGGACCACAAGATAGTCACCGTCCTCGCCGCCATCGGCATCCCCTCGGCGTGCTTCCTCCACGGCTACGTCGGTTTTCTCTTCGGCGCCATCAAGGCCAATCCCTGGTGGTCGACGGCGCTCATGCCGATCATCTTCCTCTTCTCGGCGATCGTGTCGGGGATCGCGGCGATGATCCTGATGTACCAGGTCGCCATGCTTCTCAAAGGTCTGCCCATCGTGCGCGAGACGGTGGCCACCATGGTCCGCTGGCTCTGGCTCTTCATGATCCTGACGGTGACCCTGGAGCTGCTCGAGATCATCACTCTCGCCTACGAGTCGGCTGAAGAGTGGGAGATCATCAGCCTGCTTCTGACGACCCGTCTCGCTTTCAGCTTCTTCTCCGTGCAGCTCGTCTTCGGCTCGCTGATCCCCTTCATCCTCCTGATGATCACGGTTCTTCTCGGCGGCCAGATGAAGCCCCGGGTCCAGAACATTCTTGCCGCCGCCGCCTCGTTCATCCTGCTCATCCAGGTTTTCTCGATGCGCTGGAACGTAGTCATCGGCGGCCAGCTCTTCTCCAAGAGCCTCAAGGGACTGCGGGATCCCTTCCAGCCCCGGTTCTTCGAAAAGGAGGGGATCCTGGCGACGATCGTCATCATCGTTGCCCCATTGGTCCTCCTGGTTCTTTTCGAAAAGGTGCTCCCCATGTTCAGGAGCGTTGAAGAGGCGTACGCCGCGGGGCGGCTGACGGAGGACGAAAGCACAGGCGCTTGAAATTCAGAGAACCATCAGTCCATGCCGGAAAAGGAGTGGCGGGGTGACGGACAAGTCGCTTGAGCAGCGTGTTGAGGGCCTTTCCGCGAGGATCGAGCAGCTGCAGGACCGGGTTGGCGAGCTGGCCGCCGGCATGGTGACCATGGTGACGGAAGTCGCCCCTGAGGCCGAGAACCGCCGCGTCGAAGAGCTTGCCGCCCAGGTGGCCAAGCTGCAGAAGAAGGTCGAGACCATGACCGCCGGCATGGTGACCATGGTAACCGACGTCATCCCCGAGGCAGAGCGCGCGGCCGCTGCGGAAAAGGCCGTGTCTCCGGCGAAGAAGCCCGACGGCATCGTCGCCTGGGCCGGCTCGAGCGCCCTGCTTCCCCGGATTTCAACGCTCTGTTTCGTTCTCGTCGTCGCTCTAGCCCTTCGCACCGTCACCGACAGCGGCGTTATCGAAAAGCACGTCGGCTCGCTTCTCGGCATGGTCTACGCCGCCGCCATCATGCTCATCGGCTGGTTTCGCTACCGGAAGGGGAGCTCCATTGCCCCGGTCTTCTCCATCTCCGGGGCCCTGCTCATGTTCTCCATTATCATAGAGACCCACACGCGATTCGGGTCTCTCCCCACCGCGCCGGCCTACCTCCTGCTGCTCGGTACAGGGGTCGGAATGGCTTTCACGGGCCGGACGGCGAAGAGCCTGGCGCCGACGGTGGCCGGGACACTGGGAATGGCCCTGGCCGGGGTGGCCCTGAATTTCCCCGTTCCCTCCCTGCCTCTGCTGGCGGTGCTGCTGCTCGCGGCCAACGCCATGGCGTTGGCCTCGGCGCTTGACCTCAAGCGCGACTGGCTGAGGTGGGCCCTGTTTGCCCTGACAGGGGTCGTCATGCAGATCTGGGCCTTCAGGGTCAAGGCTGTTCTCCTGGACCCGGATTTCCCGAGCCCCTATCTGTTTCCCTACTGGTTCATCCCCGCCGTGGCGGTGCTGGCCCTGTTCTTTTTCGGCAGCGCCTTTCTCGGAATGTATCGGATCCACAGGGAGAGGAAGCTCGCCTTCGATTACGTTGCCCCCGCGGCGAGCGCCTTTGTTTTCTTCACCGCCGCGCAGCACGTGGCGATTCCGCTGTGGGAGAGCGGAATCGGGCTCGGCGTCACCGGCGTGGTGGCGGCCAGCGCGCTCATGGGGATCGCTTCCTTCATGGTCAAGGGGAAGAGACTCAGCGCCCTGGAGTTCAACTCCTTCACTTTCGCCGCCGTTGTCCTGCTCGTCCTGGCCCTTTCGGCGGCGACGGGAGCCCTCCTGGCGGCCGTGCCCCTGCTGTCGGCGTCGGCCTTTCACCTGGCCATCATCTCCGACCGCTGGCAGAGCGGAGGAACGCGTGTCATCTCTTACCTTATGCAGGTGTTCGTTGCCCTGGCCCTGGCGGCCGTGCTCGCCGGGGGTCAGGCCGGCGTGCCGCTTCTTCTCGGGATCGCCGCTTCGGGAACGGTAGCCGTTGTCGGGCTGCTCCACTACCGGTGGTGTCGCCGGAAGAGCCCGCCCGCGGACTCGGTGGTCTTTTCGCGTATCGACAAAAGGGACCTGGGCGGCGTCTCACTGCTGTTCGCCTCACTGACGGGGTGGTTCTTCCTCTACCGTGTCGGGGTCTACAACTTCCTGCTCAGCACCGGAGGCGGGAAAGAGATAGGCAACGCCTTTTCGGGCGCCCAGTCCCTCCTGATAAACGCAGCGGCGATAGGGTTCTTCGTTCTCGCCTACGTCAGCCGCAACCGCGAGCTGAGAAACGTGGCTCTTCTCATAACTCTCGTCGGCGCGGCGAAGGTCTTCCTCTATGACCTGGTGGGGGTGGAGGGGATCCCCAGGGTGCTCAGCGTCTTTTCCTTCGGATTTGTCGCCGCCGCCGCTTCCTACGTTCTCGGCCGGTGGCAGAAGGCGCCCCCCCCCGGGAAGAGCGAAGACGCAGGGGAGGCTGCGGCCTCCGCCGTCGGGGGAGACTGAGTTTCTCAGGAGGGAATCATGCGGAGCGGCCACTGCTTCTTCAGGGTTATGCTGGCGGCCGTCTTCCTCCAGGTCCTCTCTCAGGCCCTGACGCCGGACGTTTCGGCGGCGTTCAAGCGGGTCGGCCGCGGTGACACTCCGCCGGCCTTTTCCCTCCCGGACCTTCAGGGAGAAGAGCGCAAGAGCGACGATCTCTACGCCGGAAAAGTCAGTGTCGTGGTCTTCTGGGCCACCTGGAGCCCGCGCTCCAGGGAAATTCTGCAGGACCTTGAGAACCTGCGCCGGGAACTCGGACGGGAGGACTTCCAGGTGATCGCCATCAACGCCGAGCACATGGAGATCGGCAGCGCCGACCGCCAGGCGGTGAAGAAAATGGCGGGCGAACTGAACCTGGAAGCCGTCCTCCTCTTTGACCAGGGGCTGACGGCCTACAACGATTTCGGGGCCATGGCCCTTCCCTCGAGCCTCGTGGTGGACGAAAGGCAGAAGGTGGTCTTCGACCTGGCCGGGTACCCGATGACGATGCGAAGCGACCTCGCCGACGCGGTGAAGAAGGCCCTCGGCCTGCCGACCTCGGTGGAGCTGCGCCCGCCGGAGGAGTACAAGCCGAAGAACCACGCCCTCATGTACTACAACTTCGGCAAGCGCCTCATGGAGAAGGGCCAGGAGGAAAAGGGGGAGGCGCAACTGCTCGTCTCGGTGGAGAGGGATCCCGACTTCACCCGGCCCCGCGTTCTGCTCGGCATCTACTTCAAGAAGACGGGACGCCTCGACGAGGCCCTGGAGCATTTCAGGAAGGTGAAGGAGCTCGACGCGAAGAACCTGGAGGCCGCCTACCAGCTTGCGGCTGTGAGCCTGCGGGCGGGGAGGTTTGCCGAGGCGGAAGGGCTCTTTCTGGAGCTGAAAGAGGAGTTCCCGGAGAGGGAGGAGTTCGCCCTCGGGCTGGCTCTGGCGCACAAGTACCAGGGGAACGAGCAAGAGTACCTGAAGGCCAGGGAGCTGTCGGAAACTCTGCTCCCCGCCGAGCCGCGGATGCACTACGAGCTGGGAGGGGTGGCCGACTCTCAGGGTGATCTGGAAGTCGCCGCCGTTCTCTACCACCGCGCCCTCGCCGGACTCCTGGAGAAGTAGCTTCCGCAGGGCCGCTTTGTCATGCAACAGCCGCACGGGGAGGCCCCTCGTTTCCTGCGCCCGTGTCGGCAAGGCCCGGCAGGTGTCCCGCTCGCTCAACGCTCCGAGGCCGGCCCATCCAACGGCTCGACTCCGCTGGTCTCACCAGGATGGGTCCCCGGCCTCTCCGCTAAGCCGCTTCACGGGACACCTGCCGGTCCTTGCCGGGCCGGAGAGGATACCGGGCGGTTGCAAATCGAAGCGAAGGGAGCGAAGAAGCATCGCCTGTGCGGCTGAGTCAACGGCCGCCTGCCGGGACCTGTCTGCATTTACCGCGTGAAGAGGCCGATGGTTTCGAAGTGGAAGGTCTGGGGAAAGAGATCGAGGGCGCGCAGGTCCGTGAGGCGATACCCGCTGCCGGCGAGTGTGGCGGCGTCCCTGGCGAAGGTCGCCGGGTCGCAGGAGACCATGACTATTCTCGAGGGCTCCAGGGCGGGAAGTTCGGCGACGGTGTCCCTCGCACCGGTGCGAGGCGGGTTGAGAACGATCAGGTCGAAGCGCTCCCCCTGGGCTGCGAGGGTGACGACGGCGGATTCGGCGCCTCCCCTTCGAAAGGCGGGGGAAGGAGAGCCGAGGTGTTCGGCATTTTCCCGGGCAGAGCGAACACAGCTGCCGGCCGTGTCGATTCCCAGGACGGCGGATCCCGCCGCCGCCAGCGGGAAGGAAAAGTTTCCTGTGCCGCAGTACAGGTCAAGGATTCTTTCGCCCGGAGCGGGGGCCGCCATGGAGACGACTTCCCGGACAAGGTTCCGGTTGTGGTGGAGGTTGACCTGGGTGAAGGTGTCGCCGGTGGAGAAGGGGCCGTCGGTCCCGGGTCCGAGTGCCAGGGGCCTTTCCCCCGGAGCGGCGAGTGAAAGGCCGGCACCGTCGCGGCCGGAGAGGAACGAGAGTTCCCGCACTGCCGCGTCGGGGGGGATGACGGCCCGTCCCCGGCGATCGCGGAAGGTCGCCCGGATACGCGTACCGGCGAAGTCGGCGGCAAGGTTGACGGTGTCGAATGCCGCGGCGAAAGAGGGCCGCTTCCCCATGAGCTCTCTGAGTGCACGGAGGACGTCGTTGAGGGAGTCGTGCAGCAGGAGACAACGGGCGACGGGGACGATCTCGTGAGAGCCCGTCTTGAAAAACCCGAGCACGGGTCGGCCACCGCGTCGGCCGCTGTGAAGGCGGGTCCTGTGCCGGTAGCCGTAGACGCGGGGCGAGGGAAGAAGGAGGACCCCGGCGGGAGGGGGGATCTTCGCGATCCGGAGAAGGGAGTCGGTGAGAATAGCGCTCTTGGCAGCCAGCTGACCCTTGTAGGAAACATGCTGCCACTGGCAGCCCCCGCAGTCGGCGAAAAGGGTGCAGGGAGGTTGAGTGCGGCCGGGACCCTTGTGGTGCAGGCTCAGGAGCCGGCCGCGGCTGTAGGAGCGGTGGTCGGAGACGATCTCCACCTGTGCCCGGTCTCCGGGAGCCGTGAGGGGCGTGAAGACGACCTTCCCCTCCGCCCGACCCACGCCGTCGCCTCCCCAGGAGAGGGCTTCGATGGAGAGGTCGGCAATGACCGGAGGGGCGGGGGAGTCCGACCCCGCTTTCTTCCCGGGAGGGCGTGCGTGACGTCGATGTTTTTTTGGCAGTGCCATTTTTCCTCACGACGGAGTATATTATTAATGATAACGTGTGAAAAGGCGGGACGACCATGTTCAGGACGATAAAGAGCGACATCAGCGCGGTCTTCGACCACGATCCGGCGGCACGGAGCCGGCTGGAAGTGATCTTCTGCTACCCGGGCCTTCACGCCATCATGTTTCACCGCCTGGCACACTGGCTGTGGAACCACGAGCTGAAACTTGCCGGCCGGTGGACATCGCACCTGAGCCGCTTCCTCACGGGCATCGAGATTCACCCGGGGGCCCGGATAGGCGAGGGCTTCTTCATCGATCACGGCATGGGTGTTGTGATCGGCGAGACGTCGGAGATCGGAAACAACGTGCTTCTCTACCAGGGAGTGACGCTGGGAGGGACGACGCACAGCAAGGGGAAGAGACATCCCACCCTGGAGGACAACGTGGTGATCGGCGCCGGGGCGAAGGTCCTGGGGCCCTTCACGGTCGGGGAGGGCAGCATGGTGGGCGCCGGCTCCGTGGTCATCCACGAAGTCCCGCCAAACTCGACGGTCGTCGGAGTTCCGGGCCGCGCTACCTCGAAAGACGCCAAGAAGGGTCGCCTCGGCGACCTCGATCACGACCGTCTCCCGGACCCCGTGGCCAGGGCCATCGACGGTCTGAGCGGGAAGATCGCCGATCTGGAGCGGGAGGTGCGGGAACTCCGGGGGCGAGAGGCCGGGAAAGAGCAGAGAGACGGGACCCGGGTCTCCTGAACTTCCTCCATGTCGAAGCTGAAACGGCTGGAATCCGCCCTGGGCGGGATGGAGAGTTGCCTCCTCGCCTTTTCCGGCGGAGTCGACAGCACCTTTCTCATGAGCGTCGGCGGCAGAGTGCTGGGAGACCGCTTCGCGGCGGTGACGGCCCGCACCTTCCTGACCGAAGAGGAAGAGGTGGAGCAGGCCGTTCGCCTCGCCTCCCGCGGCGGTGTCCGTCACGAAGTGGTGGAGCTCGATCTCGACGGCCTGGAGTGGGTCCGTGAACACCCCCCCGACCGGTGCTACCTCTGCAAGCGCGCCATCTTTTCCGCCCTGAAGGAAAGGGCCCGGATTCTCGGTCTGGAGGTCCTGATCGACGCCACCCACAGCGATGACCTGCAGGAGCGGCGCCCCGGTCTGCGGGCCCTGGAGGAACTCGGCGTTCGAAGCCCCCTGAGGGAGGCGGGCTTCACGAAGCAGGAGATACGGCGGGCCTCGGAAGAGATGGGCCTGAAAGGCTTCGACCGTCCGTCGAGCCCCTGCCTGGCAACGAGGATCCCCTTCGGAAGCCCTCTCACGGCCGGGGTGCTGCGCCGTGTCGCGAAGGCTGAGCGCGTGCTCCGCTCGTTGGGCTTCACCTCTCCCCGCGTGAGGGACTACGGTGAGACGGCCAGAATTGAGTTCAGGGAGGCCGAGCTTGAAAGGGCCGCCGGGGAGGACGCCCGGGAGAGGATCAGCGGATCCCTGCGGGAGCTCGGCTACGTCTACGTGACGCTGGATCTGATGGGGTACCGCACGGGGAGCATGGACGAGGTAATTTAGGGGTTCTCAGCCGCCCCGGCGGATGTGCTCCACGCCGTCTTCGCGTCCCACGAGCGCCTCGTCGGCAAGGTCGATGAAGAGGCCGTTGCAGACCACGCCCGGTATCTGGTTCAGGGCCGACTCCATTCCCGCCGGATCGTCGATGCCCCCGGCAAAGGCGCAGTCCAGGATGTAGTTGCCGTTGTTCGACACGAAGGGCGAGCTTCCATCCATCCTCAGCGACGGGGCGCACCCCAGGCTCTCCAGACGGGCGGAGCAGGGTTTCCATCCGAAAGGCGCCACCTCCACGGGAAGGTCGAAGCCCGACCCGAGGCGCTCCACGAGTTTTGAGGCGTCGACGATGATGAGCTTGCGGTCCGACGAGGAGGCCACGACCTTCTCCCTCAGCAGCGCACCGCCGCCGCCCTTGATCATGTTGAGGCTGAAGTCTATTTCGTCGGCCCCGTCGACGTAGAAGTCGAGCCTGCAGGCGTCGTCGAAGGTGATGAGGTCGATTCCGAATTCCCCGGCCTGCTTCCCGGTCTGAACCGATGTCGGTATACCCGCCACGGTCAGCCCTTCGCCGCGTATTCTCTCCCCGAGGCGCTCCAGAAAGTAGAACACCGTGGAACCGGTGCCGAGGCCGAGCTTCTGCCCGTCCTCCACCATGTCCGCCGCCTGGCAGCCCACTTTTTTCTTCAGATCGCTCACTGTGATATCCGCCCAGTTCGGTTCGGTCTGTCCCCTATAATAAAGGATTGACCCAAGTATTGCATAAATGGCCTGCGACTGCGTTGGGCTTTCGGGACTCTCCCCGATTATCCATGAAAGATCGAAAAAGGGGTTGTTTCCTGACATCACGCCGAATTGTCAGGACACAGGCACGTCTCTGCTGTATAGTTATGGTGAATGTTCAGGGACGGTTCTTCGGGTTCTCTTCTGAGAGGCCGCTCCGGTGGAAGGAGGGGAAAATGTCGACCAAGGAAGGGATGAGCCGCTACAGAAAGCCCCAGTACGCGGTGGGGCCGCTTTTCATCAACCGCTGGTCCCCCCGCGCCAT
>JAUWCW010000376.1 GCA_030609125.1 Candidatus Rokuibacteriota bacterium | reverse complement strand
AGCTTGTCGGCCACGCTCGCCCTCCGGACCATCTTGCCCCTCGGCGAGTGTGCCTCCAGTTCCACTCCCGTGAGGTCCTCCTCGACCCTCCGGAGGTGCTCCACTTCCTCCCGGAGGCGGATGTGGTCGCGCAGGGAGTCCTGGAGCCTCTTCTGTTCCCGGAGGAAGAGCAGGGAGATGAGGACGGTGAAGCCGCCGAGAAGGGCCAGACGGATGACGAGGCCCGGGAAGTCGGGGTGAAGGGCGCCGCTGCCGTCGACGATGAGGGCGCGAAAATTTTCTGCAATCCCGCCGCGCCCGTCGGCCGCAACCATGAACTGCGCCGCCTCGAGAAAGGCCACGGCGCCCCAGAGCAGAAGGAGGTGCCACCAGCGGCGGAAGCGGGAGGCGGCGGCGGCGAGGAAAACGAAATACCCGGGCCAGAGGGCGGAACCGGTCCCCCCGGTGAGGACCACTGCGCCGTTGAGGAGCAGAAGGGCGGCCAGGAGCGTCAGGACCTGATTCCCCCGACCGTCCACCCTGAGACGGGCGGCGGCGGGGACGGCGGCCAGCCCCCCCAGCCACAGCCCCCACTGCCACCAGTGCCAGCCTTCCCCTCCCGGCCGGGGCAGGCGCAGGGCAAAGAGGGCGAGCAGGATGAGGAGGAGTTCGGGAGCCCTGGCGGCCAGGCGCCTCCCGATGCCGGATCGAAGGGAGCGCGCTGCCATCCCGTTCACTCCGGGCGGTCAGCGCCGCGGTGGGCGAAGCTGTGCTATGGCCCGCCGGAAGGGTTTCCTGACGATTCCTTTCTCGGTGATGATGGCCGTGACGTACTTCGACGGGGTGACGTCGAAGGCGGGATTCAGGGCCGTCACCCCGGGCGGCGTCAGCCGGCGGCCCCCCGGGTGCGTGACCTCGGAAGGGTGGCGCTCTTCGATGGGGATTTCGTCGCCGCTCTTGAGGTCGAAGTCGATGGTGCTCACCGGGGCGGCCACGTAAAAGGGCACGTTGTTCGCCCGGGCCGCGAGGGCCACCTGGTAGGTGCCGATCTTGTTGGCCACGTCGCCGTTGGAGGCTATCCGGTCGGCGCCGACAACAACCTTCTTCACTATTCCGCGGCGGAGGAAGGAGCCCGCGGCGGTGTCGGCGATGACCGACACCGGGATGCCCTCCCGGGAGAGCTCCCAGGCCGTCAGCCTGGCGCCCTGGCAGCGCGGCCGCGTCTCATCGGCGATGACGGAGATCTTCTTGCCCGCCTCCCAGGCGGCGCGGATCACTCCCAGGGCCGTCCCGTACCCGGCGGTGGCGAGAGCACCGGCGTTGCAGTGGGTCAGGACCACGTCGCCGTCGTCGATGAGGGCCGCCCCGTTGCGGCCCATGGTCCGGTTGATCTCTATGTCTTCCCGGAGGATTTCGAGGGCCTCCTCCTCCACCATCTTCGCCAGGTCGGCCGGGGGAAGGTCGGCGTTTTCCTCGAGGAGGCGGCCCATCCTCTCCAGGGCCCAGAAGAGGTTGACCGCCGTGGGGCGGGAGGCGGCCAGGACCTTCCCGGCGCGGGCCATCTCTCTCCTGAAGGCGGCCGGTTTGAGGCCCGAGGATTGACCTGCCGCCAGGGCCATTCCGAAGGCGGCCGTCACGCCGATGGCAGGGGCGCCGCGAACGAGCATGTCGCGGATTCCGGCGGCCGTTTCGCGGGCGCTCGTCAGCGGCCGGTAAACGACCTTCTCCGGCAGAACGGTCTGGTCGAGAAGTTCGAGCCGGCCCTTTCGCCAGCGAAGGGTTTCAACAGTTTTCGCCATAAGCGCGGTGAGAGTAACACGGAGGGCCGGGAGGGGTCAACGCCGCTGCCGGGCCCTAATCGGGGCTCTCCCCGCCGCCGAAAAGGGTGAGCCATTCCTGCACCTCACCGGCCGTGGGGCGGTCCGGTTTTTCGAACTGGGACCCCTCCTCCATGACCTGCTCGACCCCTGCGAGGAAGTCGCCGCTGCGCATCCAGCGGGCGCGGGCGTGCCGGACGTGCCGCAGGATCTCCTCGTCCGAGGAGATCACTTCGATCTCCTTGGGATTCCGGCTCCGCCGCACCTTCCCGACGATGAGGCTGTCGGCGCTTTCGCCGATGGCCCACTCGACGGCAATCCCTCCCCTGGTGTACTTCTTCGGCCCCACGGCGAGGCGGCCGTAGTCGCCGTCGAAGACGACGAGAAAGCGCTCTCTCACGCGGCGGCGGGCCCGATAGGCGATAAGAAGCCGCAGCAGACCCTCTTCCTTGTCTTCCCGGGAAAGACTCAGCCCGAGCCTCTTCCCCGCCCCGATCACGTTGTAACCGTCGAAGATCTTCATCGTGTAACGTTAACATACTGCGGGCGCGTTTCGTCCGGGGTCAGGTTCCAGCTGAAGCTAAAGCCGATGTCCCGGGACCGTGCGGCACCTGAGCCCCTTATCGTCCCCCCCCCCCTCAGCCCTCCCTCTCCCCTGGAGGGAGAGGGCCGGGGGGAGGGGGCACAGGGCACACGGATCGGCGACGGCC
>JAUWCW010000308.1 GCA_030609125.1 Candidatus Rokuibacteriota bacterium | reverse complement strand
GCTCAACCCCCCCGCCGGCGCTGAGACCCTCCTCCCAGCGGTACTTCAGGACGACTTCGCCCGGGCTGTCGGGCCGAACTTCGATGCGGTTGATTCCGCTCCTCACCGTGCCTCTGCCGGCGAAAAAGAAGGGGCGCTCCCGCCTCACCCTGAAGACGGTGATCTCCAGGGTCTTCTGCATGAAGGAGGCCATCTCCTCGTAGTACTCCGTGCGGCGGCGAAGATACTTCTTCCACGTGTCGTGATAGGTCACGACGTAGCCGACGTTGAAGAGATCGATGAACTCCCGTATGCCCTTGTGGCCCCGGCTCCGCCACTGGCTGGGAGGGTACTCATGATCGACGAGCTTGGGCGAAAAGGCGTAGTAGTCGCCGGCCATCATCTCCCTGCCGGTGAGTGCCGGCAGAAGCGCCACGTGCCCCGCGCCGTAGCCGTGAAGGGTCTTCCCGGCGAAGAGAACCCGCGATCCGTCGTCCGTCATCTCCCGAAGCCAGGAGGCCGCCTCCTGCATCACCGGGGAAATGGTGGCATCGGGTGCGCCGGCGAAGTGCCGGTAGTGGCCTGCCCCCGCCAGCCGGGCGGAGAGCACCGCCGTCCAGGGGAGAAGAACGATAAAGGAGAAGCCGATGATCGGGGTGTATACGCTCAGTGTCGGCAGCAGTCT
Source organism: Candidatus Rokuibacteriota bacterium (assembly GCA_030609125.1). GTDB lineage: Bacteria > JAUVQV01 > JAUVQV01 > JAUVQV01 > JAUVQV01 > JAUWCW01. The sequence goes on along the minus strand of JAUWCW010000308.1, from coordinate 2,482 downwards.
CCAGAACGGGTAAAAGAGAAGTCCCATGGGCATGATGCCGGAGGCGACGAGGTACGACCCGACCTTCCCCCCGTTCCAGAAGGGGTCGTAGTAGATCAGGGCGGGAAAGCTCCTGGCATAGGACCAGAAGCGGTACATGAACGAGGGATGATCGTCCCGGTAAAGAGGCAGCCATTCAGTGGCAAGATACAGCTCACGGAGCGTCACCCACTGCAGGGCCAGCATGATCGCCAGGGGGACGAGCCAGCGCCGGCGCCCGCAGTAGAGGCACAGCGGCGTCAGAAGGGCCGTCGCGAGAGCGGCCCTCGCCAGGCCTCCCTGGAAGCGGAAGAGCCCGGCGGCATCGGGCGGCGCCCACCCGGAAAGGAAGAAATGCGAATCCGCGGTGGCGCTCGAGAGCAGATAGAGAACCATGGCGAGGAGCAGCGCTGCCGCCGGGAGGGCCCCGGAGTCGTCCCTGACCGCAGCGGGCCCCCTTTTCCGGTCGACAGCCCACGCGGCCCCGGCTGCCGCGAGAGGAAGGACAAGGTGGATCACCCAGGCGGGGTGGAAAAGACGGCCCCGCGCGTGAGTGACGAGAATCACCGCGGCGCCCGATGCCGCGGCGGTCACAGTCAGTGCTTTCATCATCGTTCTCCCGGGAAGATTTCTCTTGCCGCGCTTGCAGGCGCTGGGCTAAGATTCTACAATAGTCAGCGTTCAGCACTTTTCCGGCGACAATTCGTTTATATATGAAGTACGGGCGGAATTCCACATCCATCCATGTAAAGCTGCACTAAGGCACCCAGCGTGAGACTCGGGAATTTTCAGGGCGCCCGCGACTTTCGGGCGAGGGCGAGCCGGCTTCTCGGTTCGACCATTCTCCATCTGTTCCTGATCGGGGCAGTCCTGACATCTGTTCTGGCTCTGGAGCTCAGAGAAGAGAGAAGGGTTTCCGGGTCTGTCGGGTTCACCATGGACGACTCCTGGATTCACGCCGCCATCGCGCGGAACCTGGTGGAGGGAGACGGCTTCGCGATCAACAAGGGCGAGTCCCTGGCGATCTCCACTTCCCCTGCCTGGACGCTGCTCGAGGCCCTTTTCTTTGCCGTTCTTCGCAACCCGGTTACGGCGGGACTCACCCTTTCATACATCTGCGCCTTTCTGGCGGCGTGGCTCGTTTATCTGCTGGCTGGCGGCATCTCCGGCTCCAGATCCACCGGGCTCCTCGCCGCGGTCCTGCTGGCGGGTACGCTGGTCTTCTACTGCCACGTCGGGGAGCCGGACTCCGGGAAAAGAATGATCGACCTGCCGGCGGCGCTGGCCTTCGCCGCAATGACGCGGCCGGAGTTTTTCGTTCTGATTCCCCTTGCCCTGGCGGACACGGCGCGCCAACTGTGGTTTGACAGCGGCGCTGAAGGGAGGAGGCCGGTGTGGCGCGTGCTGGGCGTGCAGTCCCTTGTGCTTTCCGCAGCCCTGGCCCCGTATTTTCTCTTCAACCTGGTCACAGTCCACCATCTCTTTCCGACCACGTTCTATGCCAAGGCCACCTATCGCCACGTGGGCATTACGTCCGCCTTGCACGGCGGCACCCTGGGCTCGTTCATCAGGGCCTCGGGGAGGCACATTCGCGAGCAGTTCGCGCAGGTCTTCTTCCTCTTCTACAAGCTCCAAGGCTTCGTCTTCCTCCTTTTTCCCCTGGGACTGCTCATGTTCTGCCGCAGCTTCGACAGGAACGCCAAGAGGATCGGCTGGCTTCTCCCCCTCGCGTTGGCGCTCATGCCCGTGGCCATGGCGATCGTGGCACCGCCCCGCTCCTTCGCGAACACCGGGAACCGCTACTATTCGGTGTACATTCCCCTCTTCTCCATCATCGTCGCGCTCGGCTGGTTCGTGCTTCTGAGGAGGATGAGACAGCGTTTTCTCGCCTTCGCGCTGCTGGCCGTCTTCCTCGTCGTCCACACCTCCAGCAACCTCCCAGCCATGGTGAAGATGGTCGCCCGCGACGTGAACACGAACACCCGCCTCTACGTGAACATGGGGAAATGGATAGACGAGAACCTTGAGCCGGACGCCCTGCTGGCGGTGAACGATATCGGCGGGGTCGCGTACTTCTGCGGCCGGAGAAGGATTGTGGACCTCATGGGGCTGGCCTCACCGGAGATCTGGCCGGTCCTGGAAAAACGGGCGAACATCAAGGACGTCAGGGGCCTGAAGAAATTCCTGCGGCGGCGAAAAGTCGACTACCTTGTCACGAGTCCCTTTTACTACCCCAGGCTGGTAAGGGACAAGGAAACGTTCGTCGAGGTGGCACGGTTCGAAATCGACTACCCCATCGGGCACCAGTGGTCGCCACAGATCATCTACCGCTGCCAATGGAACTAGTGTGCTGACCCACAATTCCCTGTACATTTTCGCTGGCCTAAGACTGCAGATATCGGCGTTGCGATACCTTGAAATAGTCACGCTATTCCTGCGGCATCGCGCCTTGATCTCGACATTT
>JAUWCW010000286.1 GCA_030609125.1 Candidatus Rokuibacteriota bacterium | reverse complement strand
GTACTCCACGCAGAAGGCGCACCCCTTGCAGTGGCTCTTGTTGATGTGGACTTCGCCCTTGATGTCCTTGACGTCGCCGAAATATTTTTTTGACATCCTAGATCAACCCCTTTCCTTGCAGGAGCGGTTTGGGATCGACGTGATGCAGGTCGAGCTTCAGGCTCTCCTCCGTGCAGCCCATGGCGATGGCCAGGAGCTGGGTGAAGTAGAGAACCGGTATGTGCTTGAACTCCGGGTATTTCCGGGCCGTCTCCCTCTGGCGGTGGTCGAGGTTGAACGCGCAGAGGGGGCAGCTCACGACCATGACCTCGGCCCCCTGTCCCAGGGCGGAAGAGACGATCTGGTTGGTGCGGTCGGCGACGATGTCCGGGTTGTCCACGGTCTGATAGGAGGCGCAGCACTCGGTCTTCAGGGGGAAGTCGACGGCGTCGGCGCCGAGGGCCTTCATGAGATCGTCCAGGACCGTGGGATTCTCCACGTCGTCGATGCCGATCTCTGCGGGGCGCACCAGGTAGCAGCCGTAGTAGCTCGCCACCTTCAGGTCGCCCAGGGACCGCTTCACGGCGGCCGCGACCTTCTCGAACGTCAGCTCGTCACGGAGCAGCTCGAGGAGGTGATAGACCGGAACGTCGCCCTCGTAGGCCAGCTTCTCGCGGTACATGAAGTCGTTGATGACCGCCAGGTCCTCGGGACTGGACTTCATCCGCTCGTTGGAGCGCTTGATGGTGTTGAAGCACATGGCGCAGAGGGTGAGCATCCCGTCCGCGCCCGCCTCCTTCACCCGTATGAGATTCCGCACCGGGGCCAGGTGGTGGATGAGGTCGTCGGTGGCCAGGGAAAAGACCGTCCCGCAGCAGTTCCAGCGGTCGATCTCGTCCACCTCCACGCCCAGGGCTTCGATGGCGCAGAGCGCCGAATCCTCGAAGTTCTTCGCGTGGTTCTTCAGGGTGCATCCCGGATAATACGCTAACTTCATTTCAGGGAATACCTCTCTTCCTGCCTTCTCTCCAGGTCAGGAGGTGAATTTTCTCAAGCTGCTGATGAGGGCGATGGGCGGTACGTCGGCTCGTTCGGCATCCGAGAGCTCTTTCACGTCCACGTGGTCTTCACGCCGGCGCAGCATGATCTGCCTCAGGGCCTCGATGACCTCGGCTATGTTGATGCCCTTGGGGCAGCGAACGTTGCAGGTCATGCAGGAGGCGCAGACCCAGATCGCCTTCGACTCGAGCAGGTCCTCCCTCAGGCCGAGCTGGGCGAGCCGAATGATCTGGTTGGGCAGAATGTCCATCTGCGAGACGACGGGGCAGCCGGCGGAGCACTTGCCGCACTGGTAGCAGGCGAGCAGGTTCTGGCCGCTCAGCTGCTGCACCTTCGTCACGAAGGGGCTCATTACCTTCTTCCTGGATAACTTTGTTCTCATGCTGTCTTCACCCGTTGTGCGCCATCAGGATCCGGACGCGGCGCGGTTCCGAAGTGGATGGATGCGATCCCTGTACTGGCAGTTCCGAACTGATGGAAAAGCAGAGAGACCTTGTTCTTTTTGTAACATATCGTGTTTTCCCTTGTTCGTCAAGTTGACTCTTCCACCCGGGCGCCTATGACGGCCGGCGGAACTGCAGTTTCGCCCTGTCCCGGACGGGGCCTCCGTCAGGGGCGGAGGAGACCATCTTCTTCCACTCCTCCACGGCAGCCCGCACCTCTTCCGCCGACCGGTGCAGACCCTTCAGCTCCTCCTCGGTGAGGTTGAGCTCCAGGACCTCCTCGACGCCGTTGGCGCCGATGCGGGCGGGGACCCCGAGAAACACATCCCAGATACCGTATTCTCCCCTGAGATAGGCCGCCACGGGGAGAATCCTCTGGGAGTCCTTGAGAATGGCCTCCACCATCTCGGCGATGGAGGCGGACGGGGCGTAAAAGGCGCTCCCCGTCTTGAGAAGCTTGACGATCTCCGCGCCCCCGTTTCTCGTGCGGTCCACGAGGCGGTCGATGGTCTCCCGCGGCAGAAGCTCGGTAATCGGGACACCGCCGACCGAGGTGTACCGCTCCAGGGGCACCATGGTGTCGCCGTGGCCCCCCAGCACGAGGGCCGCCGTGTCTTCCATGGCCACGTTCAGCTCGTCGGCTATGAAGTGCCGGAAGCGGGTGGAGTCGAGGACGCCCGCCATGCCGATCACCTTCTTGAGGGCGAGGCCGCTGCTCTCCAGCGCCACGTAGCACATGATGTCAAGGGGGTTGGTGACGATTATCAGCGCCGCGTTCGGCGAGTAGTGCGCCACCTTGTGGGAAACCTCGGAGACGATCTTCGAGTTGGCGGCGAGCAGGTCCGTCCGGCTCATGCCGGGCTTGCGGGCGAGACCCGCCGTGATGACCACCACGTCCGAGCCGGCGGTGGCGGCGAAATCGTTGCTCCCCGTCACGTCCACTTCGTACCGGCGCATCGGGCCGGACTCCATCACGTCCAGCGCCTTGCCGGCCGGCAGCCCTTCGACGACGTCGACGAGGACCAGGTCGGCCACTCCTTTTTCAGCCAGGTAGAGAACCGTAGAGGTGCCGACGTTCCCCGCTCCGATGATACTCACTTTTTTCCGCATGATATTATCCTCTTGCGCCTTCAGCCGGCGAGCGCTCTCTGGGAGTCCTTGACACGATTGGCGAAAACGTCCAGGGCTTCACGCTGGTCGGGCTTGAGTTTCAGATCAATGACCCGTTCCACGCCGTTCTCACCCATGACGACCGGAACCCCGAGGCAGATGTCCTTCAGGCCGTATTCGCCGTCCAGCACGATTGGGGCCGAAATGATGCGCCGCTCGTCGCGGACGATGATCTCCGCGATCTCCGCCACGGCCGCGGCGGCGGCCATGCACGAGCTCGAGGTCTTCAGAAGGGTGAGGATTTCCTCGTTGGCGTTGCGGACCCTTTCCGTCAGGCGCTCGATCTGCCCCTCGTCGAGAAGCTCGGTGACGCGGATTCCCGCTACCCGGCAGTACTGGGGGACGGGGATCATGAACTTGTGGTGCCCCCCTATGACCATGGCGGTGGTGTCGAGAACCGAGACGCCAAGCTTGTCGGCGATGAAGTAGCGGAGGCGCTCCGAGTCGAGAACGCCCGCCATGCCGACGACGCGCCGGGGCGAGAAACCGGTCTTCTTCTGGACCAGGTAGGTCATGGCGTCCACCGGCTCGGTGACGACCACGATGACGGCGTCGGAGGCGTACCGGATGATTGGCTCTATCAAGGTCGACACGATGGCCGCGTTGTCGGAGAGGACGTCGCCCCTTTCCATCCAGGGGGTCCGGACCTTACCGGCGGCGATGACGACCACCTGGGAATCGGCGATGGCGGACAGGTCGGTCCCTCCCGAGATGTAGCCGCTGTATCCTCGGATGGGAGCCGCCTCCATGAGGTCCAGGCTCTTGCCCTGCGGCATGCCGTCCTTGATGTCGACGAGCTGTAC
>JAUWCW010000141.1 GCA_030609125.1 Candidatus Rokuibacteriota bacterium | reverse complement strand
GTTGCACGAAATGTGAACCAAATTGAGGGGATCCTTTCCCAGTTCATAGGGAGGGAAGAGAGCAGCAAGGTGATCGGCCGGCTTCTTTCCCAGCGTGGGATTGACGAGGATTCCGCCACCCGCCATGACCTCATGCAGCTTCAGGACGAGTCGCGCAGGATTCTCTCGGGCGTGCTCGGGTCCTCCATAGCCGGCCTCGTCTTCGAGGACAGGTTCACCTACACCGACCAGGAGCGGGTCGAGCTGTTGAGCACCATCAAGGAGATGAACAAGACCCTGAGGCTCTCGAGAAGGGAGCTGGCCGCCGCCAACCGACAACTCGCCCTGCTGAAGGAGTTCAGCGAGAACATCATCGAGAGCCTGCCGCTCGGCGTGGCCACCCTGGATCGTTCACTCAGGGTGGGGTACTGGAACAAGGGCATGGAGGGGATAACGGGGGTGAAAAAGGCCAGGGCCCTCGGCGCGGAAGGGGCACGGGTTCTCACGTGCCTTCCCCCTGGACGGCTTTCGCCGCGGGTGAAGGAGGGTGACGTCAGGTGCTCCGCAGCGGGGGTCAATCTGGAAGGGTACATAAGCCGCCTCACCGGCGCCTCGCCCGGCTACGTCATAATTCTGCAGGACGTGACGGAGAAGAAGAAGATCGAGGAGGAGCTTTTCCAGGCCACCAAACACGCCAGCGTCGGGAGACTGGCGGCGGGGGTTTCGCACGAGGTCGGCAACCCTCTCGCCTCGATTTCGTCCCTTGTCCAGGAGCTGCTGGCAGAGGAGCAGACACCCTTCGGACGCGATTCGCTGGACACCATCAGCCTTCACATCGCCCGCATCGTCCGGATCGTGAGGAGCCTGGGTGACTTCGCCCGCATCAACCCGAGGAAGAAAGAGCAGACCAGCCTGGCGGAAACGCTCGAATCGACGCTGGCCCTCGTCCGGTTCGACAAGAATTTCAAGGCCATACGGATACAGACCGACATTCAGCCCGTCCCTCTCCTCTACATCGACCCCGACCAGATGCAGCAGGTGTTTCTCAACCTGGTGCTGAACGCCCGTGACGCCATGCCCGAGGGAGGAGATCTGAAGATTTCCCTGCGGAGGGTGGGTGACCAGGTCGAGATAGCGTTCAGCGACACCGGGGAGGGAGTGGACAGCTCCATCAGGGGCAAGGTCTTCGACCCTTTCTTCACCACCAAGGGCCCGACGCGGGGAACGGGATTGGGACTTGGCGTAAGTTATGGCATCATAAAAGATCACGGCGGCACCATCGAGATGTCGCCCGGCGGCAGGCAGGGAGCCGGCTTCGTCATCCGCCTGCCCATCGGGGGAGGGAGCGGGAAGGGTAGTTGAGAGCATTGGAGAAGGGCGGGGGAGGTAGGGGGATGACATGTCCAAGAGCATTCTGATAGTCGAGGACGAGCAGACGCTGCGGGAGTCTCTGCAGAGGCTCTTCAGCAAGGAGGGCTACAGGGTCGACACGGCGGACAGCGCCGAGAAGGCGCTCAGCCTGACGGTCGATGCCATGTACGACATCATCGTCTCGGACATCATCCTCCCCGGGATCGACGGCATCGAAATGATGACCCGCATCCGGGAGAACCAGCCGGAGGTCGTCTTCATCGTCATAACCGCATACGCCTCCATCGACACCTCCGTCAAGGCCCTCCGGGTGGGGGCTTATGACTACATCATGAAGCCCATCATCCACGAGGAAATCCTTCAGATCGTGGCCAACGCCCTGAAGCAGAGAAGACTGGAGAGGGAAAACGTGCTCCTCAAGCGCCAGATCGGCGAGGAATACGATTTCTCCAGCATCATCGGGGAGAAGACCTCCCTGCAGAGCATCGTGGCTGAGGTAAGAAAAGTGGCCGACACCCGGAGCAACGTTCTGCTGCTCGGCGAGACGGGAACGGGCAAGGAACTCTTCGCCCGGGTTATTCACAAGAGCAGTTCAAGGAGGGACATGCCCTTTGTCCCCATCAACTGCTCAGCCATTCCGGAAACCCTCCTGGAGAGCGAGCTTTTCGGCTATGTCAGGGGAGCTTTTACGGGGGCCGTCGCCGCCAAAAGCGGTCTTCTCGAGGATGTCAGCGGGGGGACGATGTTCCTCGATGAGATCGGCGACATGCCGCCGTCCCTGCAGGCGAAGCTCCTCAGGGTCTTCGAGGACCAGCAGATCAGGCCCCTTGGAAGCACCAAGTTCAGGAGGGTGGACATACGGTTCATCACGGCGACAAACCAGAACCTCAGGGGTGCGGTTGAAAGTGGAAGATTCAGGGAGGACCTCTACTACAGGATCAACGTCATCAGCCTCAACATGCCTCCTCTGAGAGAACGCAGAGAGGACATACCCGAGCTTATCCAGCACTACCTGGAGAGGTATTCACGGGAATTCGGCAAGGGTGTGCGGACGGTCTCCCCCGAAGCGATGTCTGTCCTGAGATCGTACCGCTGGCCCGGCAACATCCGTGAGCTGCAGAACGTCCTCGAACGGGCCGTCCTCATCTGCGACGAGGACGGTATCGACCTGCGGCACCTTCCCGACAGCCTCCAGGGGAAGGAATCCTTCCTCGATGATTCGGCGAAGAAAGAGCTTTCCATAGAGGAGTACATCCGGTCATTCATCGCCACGTTCCAGAGCAGGTACGGCGAACAGGAGCTGGCTGACAAGCTTGGGATTACACGCAAAACCCTATGGGAAAAAAGAAAAAAATGGGGATTCAAGCGTTCGACGGCGTCGAACACCGAGGTGCCGTCAAAATAGGTTACTAAAAGTAACTTCTCCCGCCGTAACGTAACGTAACATTCATCCTCGTCCGCCAACATGCCGTTCCGGCACTCTTTTTTCACCGGCATGGGGGGGTTGCCTAATCCCTCTGATATTTCTCAAGAATATAGACTTCACCGCCGGCGAGGATGAGGCAGTCCGTACTGGCACCTATTTTGCACTATAAAGGATGCCATGCTGAAGAACGAAACTATCGATTTTCTGAAGAATGTCCCACCCTTTAACCTCCTTCCGGAGGAGGAACTGGAGGGAATCGTGGAGGACGTCTCTCTCGAGTACTTCCCGAAGGGGGTCAACATCCTCACCCAGGGCGGAGCGCCGAGCGAATTTCTCTACATCATCAAGCGGGGCGGCGTCAGGGTCTATATGACCTCCGAGACGGATGAGGAGATCAACATCGACTACCGGAGCGAGGGGGAGCACTTCGGGCTCCTCTCCCTCGTGAGCGGCGACCTCTCCCGCTACAATATCATGGCCTTTGAAGACACCATCAGTTTTCTTATACCCAAGGAGAAGCTTCTCGCCGTTCTCCAGAGAAATCAGTCTGTTAATGAATATTTCCTGAAGTCTTTCTTTATTAGTTTCATCGACAAGACCAGGGAGGAGACACAGAGGAAGTACAGCGGCCTCACCGGCGGGGACAGGGCCCTGTTCACCACACCTGTGGGTGAGGGGGTGCGAAAGAAGCCGATAACCGCCCTGGAGAGCCTCGGCATACGGGATGCGGCGCGGAGAATGGCGGAGCACAAGATCAGCTCCCTGGTCATCGTGAACCCGACAGGCGTTCCCGTCGGGATCGTGACGGACAGGGACCTGCGCGAGAAAGTCGTCGCCAAGGGTCTTGATTTGAGCCACCCGGTCCGGATGATAATGAGCTCGCCGCTCATCAAGGTCGACGCGGAGGAATATTGTTTCGAGGCGCTCCTGAAGATGATGCGCTACAACATCCACCACATCCTGGTGGTGGAAAGCGGCCGGTTCAAGGGGATTCTGACGAACCATGACTTCATGGTCCTTCAGGGGTCATCGCCCATGGTGCTCGTGAAGGAGTTGGAGAACATCCAGAGCCTTGAGGACGTGCGCGGCACCATGCCCAAGATCCACAAGACGGTCTCCACGCTGCTGCGGGAAGGTGCGAAGGCTCACAACGTGACGGGGATCATCACGGAGCTGACGGAGAAGCTGCTCAACCGGGTCATCGATCTTGCGGAGAGAAAATCCGGGTCTCCGCCGGTGAACTACTCGCTCTTTCTCTTCGACGAGGGTGGAAGGAGGGAGCTGACGCTCAACAGGGCGATACGGATGGGAGTCGTCTACGAGGATACCGGGAGCACGCAGCTCATCAGGGAGGCTGAGGCCTACTTCGGCGATCTGAAGAAGGTGATCGACCGGACAGTCGCCTCCTGCGGTGACCCCGGCGGACCGGACTGCCTGGCGGCGGTAAACATCATGTCCTTCTCGGACTGGAAGGGGAAGTTCGACCAGTGGGCCGCCACCCCCGGGCGCCGGCGCATCGAGGTGAGCTACGCGGACATGAGGCCCGTTCGCGGAGACAGCGAGACGGTGGAGAATCTGCGGCGGTCTCTGCTGGAGAACATGGCCTCACGGAGGACGATGATGGACGTGGTCATCCTGCAGACCATTGAAAACAGCCCTCCTCTCGGGTTCTTCCGGCGGTTCGTGGTGGAGAAATCGGGTGAGCACCGCAGCGAGCTGAACCTTTACGAAAAGGGCATCAGGCCCCTGGTCGATGCCGTTCGGGTATTCGCCCTCCAGAGGGGAGTGGAGAACTACTCGACCTGGAGAAGGGTAGTCGAGCTCAAGGCGCGGTACAGCTTCGCCCACACCGAGGACATAGATCACGCCCTGGAGTACCTGCTTACTCTTCTCATACATCACCAGATAGAGCAGATCGAGAAGGGGCTCGTGCCGGACAACTTCATCAATCCCGAGCATCTTGCCAACCTGGAGAAAAAGACCCTGAAAGAGACGTTTCATCTCATCGCCACGCTGTACGACCTTCTGGAGAAGAGTCTTTCGACGGAGGTGGTCGCGAAGTGAGCTCAATCCTTACGAAGATCATGGGGCATCGGGAAAAGAAAGTCGCTGGTCCCGTGGCCCGGCACAGCGGCCTGAAGCAAAGGCTGGAGCTGAAGGCCCCGATCGAAGGGGCGGACTTCGTCGCCTTCGACACCGAGCTGACAGGTCTCGACTTCAAGAGGGATTCAATGATCTCCATCGGGGCCGTCCGGATGAGAGGGGGGAGGATCCTGCCGGGGCAGACCTTCTACCGGCTCGTCCGGCCCGACTCGGAGCTCAAGAGCCAGGGCGTGGTGGTGCACGAGCTCACTCACTCGGATCTCGAAAAAGCCGACCCCGTCGAGGAAGTCCTCTGCGATTTCATCGACTTCATCGGCGACGCCATTCTCGTCGGGCACTTCGTCTTCATCGACGTGAACTTCGTCAATCGGGCGATGAAGCGGATCTTCGGCGTCGGGCTGCAGAGCCCCTCGGTGGACACGTCGGCGCTTCACGACTGGCTCTACGAGAGCGATTCCCATTTTGCAAGACACCACCAGGGGATGTCCCTCAAAAGCGATCTTTTCTCCCTGGCGAGGAAATACGGGATAGAAGTCGAAAAGGCTCACAACGCCATGTACGACGCCTACGTTACGGCCCAGCTCTTTCAGAGGTTCCTGCCCTTTCTGCCCGAGTGCGGAGTGCGGAGCCTGAAGGAGCTGTTGATGGTGAGCAAATCGTGAGAAAACGTGTGAAAGCGGAAGAAGGGGGGTGAGATAGGAGAAAAAAGAGATTCTGGGGACGTGAGCACCGGGAGGAGCATCGCGGCCCCGCAGAGGAAAGATGTTGTGCGTTGAACCGCAAGCAAGGGAGGTTACCTTTGAATCAACAACCATTTGGCTGTTCAGCTTTGTTCTGGCGTACTGGGCATACTGCATTTTCTGGGGTATCAAGGGCGCCAGGACCGCGAAAACGGCCTCGGACT
>JAUWCW010000374.1 GCA_030609125.1 Candidatus Rokuibacteriota bacterium | reverse complement strand
ATGGTGTAGGGATCCCACTCGACGAGCGTCTGTCCCGGGGACACCTTTTCCCCATCCCGGGCCTTGAGGGCCGCGCCGTAGACAACCTGGTACTTCTCCTTCTCGCGGCCCTTATCGTCCACAACAGCCACACTCCCGTTGCGGTTCATGGCGATCCAGTCGCCCTCCTTGTTCCGCACCGTCCTGAGATCCACGTACTTGACCGTGCCGCCGTTCTTCGCCTCCAGCGTCGTCTGTTCGACAATCCGGCTGGCCGTTCCGCCGATGTGGAAGGTCCTCATCGTCAGCTGCGTACCCGGCTCGCCGATGGACTGGGCGGCGATGACACCCGCCGCCTCGCCGAGCTCGATCATCTTTCCCTTGGCGAGGTTGCGGCCGTAGCACTTGGCGCAGATGCCGGATTTCTGCTCGCATGTCAGGGCGGAGCGGATCCGCACCATCTCAAGGCCGGCGTCTTCAATCCTGGCCGCCAGCTCCTCGTTGATTTCCAGGCCCGCCTCGACAAGAACTTCGTCGGTGAAGGGGTCCTTGATGTCGTCCAGGGCGACCCGGCCGAGAATACGCTCCTGCAGGGGCTCGATGACCTCCCCGCCTTCCACGATGGCGCTGACCACGATACCGTCCACCGTGCCGCAGTCCTCGACGGTGATAATCACGTCCTGGGCGACGTCCACAAGGCGCCGGGTGAGATAGCCGGAGTTGGCCGTCTTCAGGGCCGTGTCGGCCAGCCCCTTGCGGGCGCCGTGGGTGGAGGTGAAGTACTCCAGGACCGTCAGCCCCTCCCGGAAGTTGGCCGTGATGGGGGTCTCGATGATCTCCCCCGAAGGCTTGGCCATCAGGCCCCTCATGCCGGCGAGCTGGCGGATCTGCTGGGAGCTGCCCCGGGCCCCGGAGTCGACCATCATGAAAATGGAGTTGAAGCCCCGGACCTTGCCGCCCACGACTTTTCCCTCGTATTTGAGCTCGTGGAGCATCTCTTCCGCCACCAGCTCCGTCGTCTGGGCCCAGATGTCGATGACCTTGTTGTACTTCTCGCCCTTGGTGATAAGGCCCTCGTTGTACTGCCTTTCCACGGCGTCGACCTCCGCGTTCGCCTCACGGACGACTTCACGCTTTTTCTCCGGTATGTGCATGTCGTCCACGGCGATGGAGATCCCGGCAATGGTGGCGTACCGGTAGCCCAGGGCCTTGACGCTGTCCAGGAGTTCCAAGGTCTCTTCCCGGCCGAGATGCCGGTAAACGTAATCGATGAGCCCTACGATCTCTTTCTTCCGCATGAGCTTGTTGACCAGGGAGAACGGCACCTCATCGGAAACGATCTCGTAGAGCAGAACCCGCCCCGTCGTGGTTTCCACAATCTCGCCGTTCATCCTCACCCTGATGCGGGCATGCAGGTCGACCACCTTGTGGTCATAAGCCTGTCGGACTTCGACGGGGCCGAAGAAGACCCTCCCGGCCTTTTCCGGATCGTCGGGCGCGGCGGTCTTTTTCGTCAGGTAGTAGCACCCGAGAACGATGTCCTGGGAAGGCACCGCCAGGGGCTTGCCGTTGGCGGGGGAGAGAATGTTCCGGGTCGAGAGCATGAGCTCCCGCGCCTCGGTCTGGGACTCGGTGGAGAGGGGGATGTGCACCGCCATCTGGTCACCGTCGAAATCGGCGTTGAAGGCGGCGCAGACGAGGGGGTGGAGACGGATGGCCTTGCCCTCGATGAGAAGGGGCAAAAAGGCCTGGATGCCGAGCCGGTGCAGGGTGGGGGCGCGGTTGAGAAGAATCGGATGATCCTTGGTAACCTCCTCGAGGACGTCCCAGACTTCCCGGACCTCCTTTTCCACCATCTTCTTGGCGCCCTTCAGGGTCGTGGCGAGACCTCTCTCCTCGAGCTTGTGGTAGATAAAGGGCTTGAACAGCTCCAGGGCCATCTTCTTGGGCAGGCCGCACTGGTGGAGCTTGAGCTCAGGGCCCACGACGATAACCGAGCGGCCCGAGTAGTCCACCCGCTTGCCGAGAAGGTTCTGCCGAAACCGCCCCTGCTTGCCCTTGAGCATGTCCGAGAGGGACTTGAGAGGGCGCTTGTTGGGTCCCCGTATGACACGACCGCGGCGGCCGTTGTCGAAGAGAGCGTCCACCGCCTCCTGGAGCATTCTTTTCTCGTTGCGGATGATGATGTCCGGGGCCTTGAGCTCAAGCAGCCGCTTGAGCCTGTTGTTGCGGTTGATCACCCTTCGATAGAGGTCGTTCAAATCCGAGGTGGCGAACCGCCCGCCGTCGAGGGGGACCAGGGGCCTCAGCTCCGGGGGGATGACGGCGATGACATCGCAGACCATCCACTCGGGCTTGCTCCCGGACTTGCGAAAGGCCTCGACGACCTTGAGTCGCTTGATGATCTTCTTGCGGGCCTGGGCCGAGGTGGCCTCGAGCATCTTGGTTCTCAGCTCCACGGCCAGTTCGTCGACTTTGACGCGGTGCAGCAGCTCCTTGACGGCCTCGGCACCCATGCCGGCGTTGAACTGGTCGGCAAACTCGAGACGGACT
>JAUWCW010000312.1 GCA_030609125.1 Candidatus Rokuibacteriota bacterium | reverse complement strand
GACGAGGTCGAGGACGGGGGTGAGCCCTCCTCGGATATACAGGAACTTGTCGGCAGGCTCAGGGCTTGCTCCCGGGGAAGAGGGGAAGCTGTGGTGGAGGTCTTGGAGGGAGAGATATCCCTCGATGAGCCCGGGGAGCCCGAGGCGCCTGCGGAGCTTGATACACCCCGGGTGCCCGAAACGCCGGCGCCGGACTCTCCCCTGCCGCCGGCGGAGGAGACGGGCTCCGGAGGAGGGCACGAACCCCTCGGCCCGGAAGAGAGAAGCAAAGTCCAGGAGCTTTCCCGGAAGGGGAAGCTCATCTATCACTGCACCGTTTCCATCAGCGAGGACACCGCCTCGCTGACGGCCCGGAATTTCGTCCTTCTGGGCAAGATGAACAAGGTGGGCGAGATCATCCGCTCCGAGCCCTCCCTCGCCAAAGTCATGGAGGGCGAGGGGAGGGAGACCCTGGAAGCCTACGTCGCCACGGAAAAGACAGAAGAAGAGCTGGCTGCGGTCATCAACTCCGTTCCGGAGCTGACGAAAGTCCAGGTGAGGCGCACAGCGGCCGAGTCCCTCCTGACGGCGCCCCCTCCCGCGGGGAGGGGCGCCCCGTCGCAGAAAGAAGTTTCGGCAGAGGCCCCCTCCGCGGATGTCCGGCCCGACGCCGCCCAGAGCCTGATCGACCGGTACCTGCCCCGCAAGTCGACGTCGCTTCGCGTGGACACGAGGATTCTCGACGACCTCATCAACATCGTGGGCGAGCTGATCATCAACCGTGACCGCCTCCTGGAGGTGTCGCGGGATCTTGTCAGCACCGACCTCCACTTCTCCCTCGACAGACTGGATCTGCTGGTCAAGCACTTCCAGGACACCATCATGGCGGTGAGGATGATGCCCCTGGAGATCGTGACCGACCGCCTCCCCCGGATTGTCAGGGATCTAGCCCGGGAGGGAGGCAAGGATATTTCCTTCGAGATCATAGGCCAGGGCATCGAGCTGGACCGGGCCATCCTGGAGGAGATCAACGACGTCCTCATCCACATCGTGCGCAACGCCATCGATCACGGCGTGGAGGCTGTCGGTGAGCGGGAGGCGGCGGGCAAGCCCGAGAAGGCGATGATTTGTCTCTCCGCCGGCCGGGAGAAGGACTGGGTCTGGATAACGGTTGAAGACGATGGCCGCGGCATGGACGTGGAGAAGATCCGCCGCACCGCTCTGGAGCGGGGGATCATCGATGCCGAACGGGCGGAGGCTATGGACCGCAGGGAAGTGCTCCTGCTGAGTTGCCTGCCCGGGCTGAGCACGGCGGAGCGGGTGAGCGACGTGTCCGGGCGAGGCGTCGGGATGGATGTGGTGAAATCGAGGGTGGAGGCCTTCGGAGGCTCGGTGCAGATCGACTCCGCCTTTGGAAGGGGGACAAAGATAACGCTCCGGCTTCCTCTGACTCTGGCCATAGTTCAGGTGCTTCTGGTCGAGATCGCCGGCGAGATCTACGGCATCCCCGTTTCCCACATAACCCACACCACCCGGGTCGAATCGTCGGTGATCGAATGGAGCCGTAACCGGGCGGTCACGCGCTGGGGCAGGAGCGTGGTGCCGCTCGCCGACCTCGGCGACAGGCTCGGCCTTTCGGGCCGGAGCCTGCGGCGGGAGGGACCGGTCAGCGTGGTGCTGGTGGAGCAGGACGGAGGCTACACGGGCCTTGCCGTCGACCGCCTCATCGGGGCCAACGAGGTGGTCATCAAGCCCCTCGGCCTGCCGCTCAAGAACATTCCCGGCCTGGCGGGGGCGACGATCATGGGCGATGGCCGCACGGTCCTGGTTCTTGACGTGAAGGCGCTCCTGGCCCGTCAGGAAGTGGAGGCCGGGGCACGGTGAAGACCACGAGAGAGAATCTCCTGCGAATCCTTTCCGAGACGGGGGTCCTCTCGGATGAGCAGGTCAGGGACGTGCGCTCCCGCGCCGAAATGAAGACCTTCGGCGTGTCCAGGCAGGAGAGGAAGCACGCCGGGGACGACAAGGCGGCGGCAGAGGGGGCCGACGGGGAAGACTTCTTCGGCTTCATCACTTCCCTGCGGCTGCGCTCGCAGGAGGACAGGCGCCGCGTCGTCGACGAGCCCGAACTCTACAAGGCTGTCGCCCGCGGCCTCGATCTTCCATTCCAGAGAATCGATCCCATGAGGCTCGACTTCGACCTGGTGACCAAGACCCTGCCGCGGCGCTTCGCCGCCCGGCACTGCCTGGTTCCCGTCTCTCTGGAGGAAGACGTGCTGACCCTGGCGACGGCGGACCCCTTCGATGGTGAAGGCCTGGAGGACATCGCCGCCTCCACGGGCTACAAGATCCGGCCCGTGGTGGCCACCAGGAGCGACGTGCTCAAGATCATCACCGAGTTCTACGGGTTCAAGTCCGCCGTGGTGAAGGCGGAGCAGGACATGACCCCCTCCGTCGGGGCGCTGTCGAGCCTGGAGCAGTACGTCCGCCTCAAGTCCGTGAAGGAGATGGAGGCCACCGACCAGCACGTCGTCAACGCCGTCGACTTTCTCTTCAACTACGCCTTCGACCAGAAGGCGAGCGACATCCACCTGGAGCCCAAAAGAGAGCGGTCGATCATCCGCTTTCGCATCGACGGCATACTCCACACCATTCACTCCGTGCCGGCCATGATCCACCCCGCCATGGCGTCGCGGATCAAGATGCTTTCCCGGCTCGACATCGCCGAGAGGAGGCGGCCCCAGGACGGGCGGATCAAGGTGGCCCACCAGGGGAAGGACTTCGAAATGCGGGTCTCCACGCTCCCCACCGCCTTCGGCGAGAAGGTTGTTCTCCGGATCTTCGACCCCGAAGTTCTTCTGCAGAACCTGGCGCTGCTCGGCTTTTCGCAGGTGCAGCTGAAGCAGTACCGCCACGCCGTCGCCCAGCCCCACGGCGTCATTCTCGTCACGGGACCGACGGGGAGCGGCAAGACGACGACGCTTTACTCCACGCTGAACCTTCTCGCCACGGACGAGAGGAACGTGACCACCGTGGAAGACCCGATCGAGATGATCCACGAGTCCTTCAACCAGGTGGGGGTGCAGCCCCAGATCGGCCTGACCTTCGACCAGGCCCTGCGGCACCTG
>JAUWCW010000181.1 GCA_030609125.1 Candidatus Rokuibacteriota bacterium | reverse complement strand
GCGCCGATGAGGTTGAGGGCCGTCGTCTTGCCCGAGCCCGACGGGCCGCAGAGGGTGGTGAATTCCCCCGTGCCGATTGTCAGATCGAGGCCCCGAAGGGCATGAACATCAAGGTCTCCCTGGCGATAGTTCTTGGTGACTTCCCTGAATTCCACAATCGCATGTTTGGCTGTCATATCTTACCTCAGACCAGTTTGATGCTGTCGACAGGATCGACCCGCCCCGCTCTCCAGGCCGGATAGAGTCCCGAGAGAAGGGTAGCGGCGAGTACGGCAAGGCCGATCGCCGCAGCGCTCTCAGGGTAGATGCCGATCTTCATCACCATGCTCATCCCGACACCGGCCACATCGATGCTCTGCTGGTCGGCGTAGAGAGCGGAAAAGTCGATGCCGGACCGGCTCAAGTAGTGGTAGGGCCAGGCGACGAGGACAGCTCCCAGGGCCAGGCCGACCAGGCCGAGCCAGAGGCTTTCCAACATCACGAGGGAAAAAAGTCGCGCCGGCGGGAAGCCGACGGCGATCAGGATACCGAACTCCCGCAACCGCTCCATCACGATCACGAAGAGGGTGTTGAAGATACCGGCGGCGCAGAGAACGAGAATCAGCACCTCGAAAACGACCATGCCGCCCTTCTTCATGGCGATGAAGGAGTCCAGGTCGGGCTGGGTCTCCCTCCACGTCAGCGCGGCGGTCCCGTCGTCGAAACGGCCTCTCATCCGCCGGGCGACGGGAGTACTCTCACGGTTGTCGTCGAGAAAGAGCGCCACCTGAGTGGCCTCGTCATTCGCATAGCCGAGGGCGGTGCGGATGCTGTCGATAGGCAGAAGGCACAGGCCCAGATCGACGGAGGGGGAGCCGGTCCTGACGATGCCGCTGACCCGGGCAAGGCCGGTGACGATCTGCCCATCCCTGTCGGTCATGGTGTAAACGACCTTCTTGCCGTGGGTGACGCCGAGGTTGGCCGCGAGGCGCGCGCCGAGGAGTATTCCCCCCTCGTCGGCACTCTCAAAGTTCCCCCCCTCGACGATCGCCTCAAGGATCGAGAGGGTGTCATTGTCCTCGACAGCGGGATCGAAGGCGATAAAGCCGGCTCCGAAGCTGCCGTGCGCCGTCGACAGAAGTGTCTGTCCCACGATGCGGTAAACCACTCGCCGGACGTTCACGTCCTCGAGGGCCAGACTCGTTTTGTGCGCCCCGTCGGTTACGGTGCGGCTGAGGGCCGGCTTGTCGAGGTAGTCGGGGTGCTGCAGAGTGACGTGGCCGCCGCCCATCCTGGCCGCGACGTCGATTATATCCCTCCAGCTGGCGTCCTGCATGCCGGTCATGATGACCGCCAGCATGGTGGCGAGCGCGATCGACGAGAGGGTGATGAGGGTCCGGCGGCGGTGCCGCCAGATGTTTCGCCAGGCCGTCTTGGGGAGATTCATCCCATCCCCCTAGTGATGGTGCATCGCCTCAATCGGGTCGATGAAGGCCGCTTTGACCGAAGGGTAGAGGACGGCGATGGAGACAACGAAGACGAGCATGAAGACGGGCCCCACGTAGACATGGGGGGCGACGACGGCTTTCCACTGGCTCATCATGGCGATCCCCATCACCGACACGCCGGCGATGGAGCGCATGTCGATGCCGACGGCGGCCAGGTACCAGAGCGCGGGGACGCTCACCGACACGCCGGCGAGGATGGCGAGACCGACCTGCATCATGCTCTCGAGGTAGATGAGCTTGAGCACGCTGGCCGGCCCGGCGCCGAGTGCCTTGAGGACGCCGATCTCGTTGATTCGCTCGAAGACCGCCATCAACATGGCGTTCAGAATGACGATGGCTACGACCACGTTGAAAATGAAAAAGACGAACTGGATGAGTCCCCGCGTCGACTCGACCATCGTGGCGAGGGCGGGGATGATTTCCTTCCAGGTCTGAACGTCGCGGTCCGGAGCGGACGCTCTCACGGCGGCGGCTGTCTCCTCAAGGGTCATCTGCCGCGGCCGCCGAACGATGATCTGGTGGGCGCCGCCCCCGAGGACCATGAGCTCGCGAAAGGCGGCCGTCGACATGAAAACCCCGGCCCGGTCAGTCACCTCGCCTACGCTGCGCAGAACGCCCCGAACCCGGTACAGTTCGTTGGCGATGCCGCCGTCTGCCGCTTGGGAGAGAAGGATTAATTCGGCCCCCGGTCCGGCGCCGAGGGTGCGGGCAAGCTTTCGCCCGATGACCACGCCCAGCGGGTCCTCCCCGTCGAGCCATGCGCCTTCGGCGACCTGCTCGCTCAGGAGGAGCACCCTGCCGTCCTGCTCGATGTCAATACCGCGAATTTGAACGCCGGCCGAAAACTCGCCGGAAGCCGCCAGTCCGGCGCCGAGGAGACGGGCCGTAGCCGCCAGACCCGCCTCGCCAAGCTTCCTGACCACGTCATCGGCGTCATCGATGCGCCGGTAGAGAGAGGGCTTGTCCTGGTAGCCCCTGGCGAAGACCTGCACCGCCCCCACCTCGAAGTCGAGGGCATCGGCCTCCAGGTTGACGAGCATCCCCTCGACCATGCCCGAGTAGAGGATGGTGATCAGCAGGACGAGGGTCATGGCGGCCGTGGTAACGATGGTGCGTCGTCGATTGCGCCAGATGTTGCGCCACGCCATGCTGGATATTTTCACTGGGCGCCTCCGCGGTGTGTTCTGCGAATTTCCCTCCGGTCCGGTATTACCGGACCGGCAGCGAGGAACAAACCAGCGTCACGATCTGTTTCCGGAGGAAGGCAATGGTTTGTCATGACGTTTCTTTCCGCATGACGTGACGACCTTTCCCGAAAAAGCCGCGTGACGGTGCTCGCACCAGGTATTTTGCTCGTGTGCCGCGGCCTGTCAATCCCTTGAGGACATCCCCTGAGGAGATCGATATGCAACCACGAGGAACACATTGCCAACTAGTGCATACGTGGAAGGAGTGATAGTATGCGCACAACTCTGAACCTTGATGAAAAACCCGTGAGTGAACTCATGCAGACCATCATCGACGAGAGCAGGGTAGTCTCCAGGCGGAATCGATCTCACGGAGACTCCTGGACAAATGGGCGGCCACCGCGAAAGGGCCTTCTCCGGGGGCCAAAGTGAAGAATGTGAAGGGAATATGGGCCGTGGTGGCGGCGATGGCGCTCTTCCTTGTCCCGATGGCGGGCTGTGATTCCGCCATCGAGAGGGAAGGTGAGCGGGCGACCGGCGGAAGAGACCGGGAGGGGGAGGTGTCGGACAAGGGCGGTTCTCAGGCTGTTCAGCTGAACTGGATCGGCCACTGGAAGGGGGAGGACAAGAGAGAAGATCTGGTGCTGGAAATAAGGAAAGAATTCGAGTTCATGCACCCCGACGTGAGGGTCAACCTTGTCTTCAACAAAGACATAGCAGGACCGGCGGTCGACTACAAGAAGAGAACTGCCGACGTCATCGTGAAGATGATAGAGACCGGCGAGACAGACTGGGACGTAGTGTTCCTCGATGTCGCAATTTACGACATGGTGGCGGATGCCTTGAAGGACCCGGACTGGGTCAGGGAATATGTGGTCGATTTTGCCGATGTGCCGGGATTCATGGAGTCGCAGAAAGATTTCATTGTACAGGACCCCAGATACAGGAATAAGGTCGGCGGCATCTTTACCGGCCCCTTTGTCGAAAATTACATCATGAGTGTCTGGTTCAACAGCAAAGTCGCTGAGAAAGCAGGGATCGAAGTCAAAGAACGGGGCATGACATTTGACGATTTTCTGGGTTATGCCGAAAGGCTCGCGGAATACAACAGGACAAACGATTCATCCATACCATTTATCAAACTCTCTTCCTGGAACAGGATTGATTTCTTTTTTGAAAGTCTTTTCAAATCCCAGTTCGATGATTTTGACTCGGCCGTTGAAAAAGTATTCACCGAGGAGAAAAGAAGGGCCTTCCTGGAAACCCTGGAAGCTTTTGAAGAGCTCTCCCGGCACCAGCCGGTTGTCAACAGGGACTGGGAGAAGGTGACATCAAACGCCTTCAAGAGGGATTATCTTTTCAACGATGATGCCCTCTTCGTCATGGGAGGCACCTTCCTGTACAGTCAGTTCCGCGGTCTTGACCCGGAGGAGAGCCGGAAAATGAGGCCGGCGGAAAACCCGTTCATCAAGAAGCCGAACGGTCTGATCGGTGACTATACGCCCGTCTTCGGTGTTATGAAGAACAGCAGGAACAGGGACCTTGCCGTGGAACTGGTGATGTCATGGGCGAGGCCGAAAAACGCCGAGAAGTGGGTGCGTTACACCAAGAACCTGACGGGAACAAAGGGCAACCTTTCAGAGGCCATTTCCGGGGAGTTGGGTGTTACCAACGATGTCTATGAGAAATTCATCCTGGACATGGAGCAAAAATACGCAGGAGTTCCCATGATGTACATGCGAACACCAACCTATGTATTCGGGAAGAGGAACCCGGTCTCCGTTCTGGAACTGCGGGTGAAGCTGGCTGGAATACTGGAAGGAAAGCTCAAGGCCCGTGAATACTATGAAGACGTTATGACCCGTCTGGAGCGGCACAACTGACCCGATGTCCGTTTCAGGGGTTTTTCCAGCTGCCGCAGGACTCCTGCCGCCCCTCATGCGGTAAAATACCGGTCCAGGTTTCACGTCAACGTCACATTTTATCTGAGGTGTTTCATGGAAGAGCGGATGAAGAACGGAGAAGAAGAGGACGGGGGCGAGAGCTTTGCCGATATGCTCGAAAAGAGCATGGCCGGAGTGACGCGCCTCGAGCCCGGTCAGAGGATCGAGGCGACGGTGCTCAAGGTGGGTGCCGAGTGGATATTCCTCGACGTCGGTCAGAAGGGCGAAGGTGTTCTGGAGCTCGGAGAGATCCTCGACGCCGACGGCAGGCCGACGGTCTCCGAGGGGGACAGGCTGCAGGCCTATTTCCTCTCGGGCGAGGGGGGAGAACTCCGCGTCACCACCCGCCT
>JAUWCW010000052.1 GCA_030609125.1 Candidatus Rokuibacteriota bacterium | reverse complement strand
CAAACAAAAACCGTCAACGGAACCCGGAAACGCGGGAAACCCCGGACCCGAACGCCGCCAGCCCGGAAATTTCATGAGCCATCTGCTGCGAGCGCGGATATCATGAAACATCCGGGCTAGTGGCGGGATTCGTAGTCCTCTTCGTCGTCCTCTTCGTAGTCTGCGTCATCGTCGAGGTCGTCGTCATAGAGGCCGTCGAGGTCGTCGTCTTCCATCTCGTCGTCGAGGTCGTCGTACTCGTCGTCGTCCATCAGGTGCTGCCCGGCAACGGCGCTGTCCCCGCAAGCCGGCATCTGGGCGCATTCGCTGCAGCAGAGCGCCTCCGGAGAGACTACTTCCCGGCACTTCTCGTACAGATCGCAGAGGTCGCAGCACACGGTTCTTCCCTCCCCGTCCGGCCTCCTCCCTTCCTCGGATTCTGAACGGGCTCTCCACCCGGCCCCGGACGTTTCACGCTCTTAATAGCAACAGGAAAAACCAATGTCAAGAGCCTTCTTTGCTCTTCTCGGACGGGCAGAGATGGTCCCCCTCCGGCTGCCAGACACACACCCTGTTCCTGCCCATTTCCTTCGCACGGTAGAGGGCCTGATCGGCCCGGCGGATGAACTCCTTCTCTTCAATATTTCCGCTCTGGCAGACGGCGACGCCGAGGCTCACGGTGACCCCCGCCCTCGAGCCGTCGGGCAGGGCCAGCATGAAGTCTTCCACGGCTTCGCGGATGCGCTCGGCGTAGACGATCGCCTCCTTGAGGTCGATCTCGTTCAGCAGGATCGCGAACTCCTCGCCGCCGTAGCGGGCCACGACGTCGACGTCGCGGGTGTTCGCCTTGAGAATCCGCGCCACGTTCTTGAGGATCTCGTCTCCCACAAGGTGGCCGTACCGGTCGTTGAAGCCCTTGAAGTGATCTATGTCCAGGATGAGCAGCCCCAGGGCGCAGCCGTAGCGCTTGGAGCGGGCGACCTCCTCTTCCAGGCGCTGGCGGAAAAACCGGTAGTTGTAGATTTCCGTCAGCCCGTCGGTGATGGAGAGCTGCAGGGTGCGCTCGTAGAGGTTGGCGTTCTCGATGGCCAGCCCCGCCTGGCTCGCCAGGGTCAGGAGAAACTCCTCCTGGTTGCGGTTCATCGCCTGGCCGGGAGTGTTCTCCACGATGAGCAGCCCTATGGGGCGGCCCTTGGCGTGGATGGGAACAAAGAGCACCGTCTGGGCGTGCATCACCTGCTGCAGATCCAGCGGGATGGAGCGGGCTGCCTCCTCGGCTTCAAGGATGAAGACCTCGTTCCTGCCGACGACCTTTGACAGGAGCGGGTACTTTCTGCTGTCGACGATGATGGGGGAGTCACTGGGGAGGGTCTCCTCGAGCATCCCCTTTTCCTTCAGCAGGAGGATCCTGGCGTTCGGGTAGCCCAGGCCGAGGAGCCCCGCCTGGATCTCACGCAGCACGTCGTTCAGCGCCAGGGTGCTGCTCAGGGTCTTGGTCAGGGCCTGGAGTATGGTCAACTCCATCAGCCGGCGGTCAAGAAGGCTGTTGACGTCGGAGAGGATGCTGTCCGTGCTGGTCCGTGTCCTCGGGACCTCGCCCTCCTGGAGAGAGACACCCTGGCGGTATTCGCGGCCCTTGAGGCTCTTGCGGACCAGCGCGACGATATCCTCCTTTTCAAAGGGCTTCACCAGGTACTCGTCGGCGCCGGAGGTGTAGGCATAGAGCTTCTCGGTCTCGAGGGACTTGACGGTGCAGATGATGATGGGGATCGCCGCCGTCCGCCGGTCGTTCTTCAGAAGGCGGCAGACCTGGTAGCCGTTCATGCGGGGCATCATGACATCGAGAACGATCACGTCGGGAGTGAAGTCTACCGCCTTCTGGATGGCGTCCACCCCGTTGCCGGCGGTGACGACCTGGAATCCCGCCTGCTCCAGGACCATGCGGTTCAGGGTGAGAATGTCCGGCTCGTCGTCGACGACGAGAACCAGGGGTTGGGCGCTCTTGCTCATGGCCGTATCACTTCCGCACCCGGCGGCACTTCAAACTGAAAGATCTCGTCCTGCAGGCCCCGGTTCTCCTCCTCCCCGGAGAACTCCAGGCGCGTGACGTTCCCGAAGGCGTCCTCCAGGACAGTTGCGCCTATGCTGAAGTCCCCCGCCCTGACCTCGAGGGTGAGGGCGACCAGATCGGGGGTCTCCCGGCGGGGCCGCATGGCGAGGGTGTAGGTCCCGTCGCCGCTCCCCGAAAGGTCCTCTTCCTCCCAGGTGAACTCTTCGGCGAGACTCCCCTCCCCGAAAAGAAAGAGCAGGGGCGTCCGGTTCGTGAAGGCCCGCCCCAGGTCCCGGATAACCACCTGGTTCTGCCCGGGCCTGAAGTACCAGAGCGTAGTGCCGTCGGAGACGAGGGTCTGCGGTTCCGGGGCGTCGTAGTCCCAACGCATTTTCCCCGGTTTCTCGAAGCGCATGGTCCCGCTTTTTATGCGGGTGCGCCCCAGGGAGACGATTCTGCTCTCCTGCCGGAAGTCGGCCGAGAGGTCCTGAAGGGAAGCGTATTTCCCCTCCACCCCCCGGGCAACCTCGGCGGCGCTTATGGCGCATGAGGCGGCGGGTGCGCCCACCGTGAAAAGGGTGAGGACCGTAAGCCCCGTCAACAGTCTGCGTATGAGTATTTTCACGAAAACCTGCCTCTGACTGCTCATTTAATCACCGTATCACGATAGCAGGAGTCGGGTCTACCACCAACATGGAGCCGCGCGGCGTCGAGGCTGCCTGTGAGAGAGGGGGCCCGGGGTCGGCGTTCTCACGGAGAGATTTTGCGTCCTGACAAGGCGCCGCCCTGGTGAGCGCGGAGGCGTACTGCTGTACGCCGCACAAGCGAGGCAGGGCGCAACGCCGTCAGGGCGGAAAAGATCCCGTGAGAACCCCCCTATTGGAAGGGGAAGCCGATGTTGAAGTAGAGCCGGCCGGCGGACTCGCCCGGGTCGGGGTTGAGCTTGAGGCCGTAGTCGAGGCGCAGGGGGCCCACCAGGGTGTTGTAGCGCAGGCCCACGCCGACGGCGTACCTGGCATCCGTCGGCTGGATCTGCCCCAGGTCGGCCCAGACGTTGCCGACGTCGAAAAACGCCACCCCCTGCCATCTCTTCTTCCCCAGCGGAAACCGGTACTCGGCGATCCCCAGGGCATAGGCGTCGCCGCCGAGGGGGTTGCCCGCGTCGTCCGTGGGGCCCACCTCGTCCTCGGGCCATCCCCTCACGCCCCGCGCCCCGCCGAGGAAGAACCGCTCCGAGAGGGGCAGGCTCTCGAAGCCCGTGAAGGTCTGGGAAAACCCGCCCCTGAAACCCAGGGCCACCTCGCTGCGCTCACCCGTGGGGAAATACCAGGAGGTCTCGAAGGTGTACTTGTTGAACCTCGTGTCCCCGCCGAGCAGCTCCGTCGCCACCTCCACCCCGGCCAGATGATAGGAGCCCCGGTGGGGATTGACGGGGTTGTCGCGCAGGTCGTAGCCCAGAAGGGCGATGACGCTGGAGATGTTGATCGGGTCCACGTCGTCCACCTGCCGCGCCAGCTCCTCCGGGTCGTCGAACTCGAACTTGACGTTGTCGTACTCGACGAACTCGAAGCGGTACCTGAGGTTGAGCGTGAAAAGCTCCCGATACTCCTTCTTGACACCTATGTTGATGCCGCGGCTGATGACGTCGTAGGAGACCTCCTCCCGGAACTCATCGAAGAGGTCGGCCTCGCTGTTGAGCCTGTGGCCGAAGGGCCAGGGCTCGCGGTAGAAGAGGTCGATGCGCCGGTCGATGGTGCTCGCCTTCACGCGCAGGCTCAGCCCCCTTCCCCTGCCGAAGAGGTTGCTCTCACCTATCTCAACGAAGCCCCGGAAGCGCTCCCTGGAACCGTAGCCCGCACCGACGCTGATTCTTCCCGACGGGCGCTCCCGTACGCTGACCACCAGGTCCTGCTCCTGCTCACCTTCCACGGGCTTCGGCGCAATGACGGTGACCTCTTCGAAATAGCCGAGACCGTAGAGGTTTCGCTTGCCCTCCGCCACGGCGCCGAAGCCGTAGGGAGCGCCGGCGGCGAGGGGGATCTCGCGGCGGATGACGTTCTGCTTCGTCTTGCGGTTGCCGACGACCAGCACCTTGCCGAGGCGGCGCCTCTCCCCTTCGTCGACGACGAAGTGGATGTCCGCCCTGCCGCGGCCGACGGAGAAGAAGATGTCCTCCCGCACCCGGCAGCGCGGATACCCTTCGGCGCTGACGGCGCGCAGGATGCTCTCCTTGTCCCTCGTCACCCAGCCGGGACGGTAGGGGAGCTCCTCCCGGCTGCGGAGAAGCTCTCGAAGATCTTCCTCATCGACGGCGGTCACCCCCCCGAAGGTGATTTCCCCCACCAGGGTCTGCACCCCCTCCACCACGGTGAACGTCACCACCGTCTCCTCCGGGGAATCGCCGAACCGGACCTGCGCGGGTGAGACCTCCGCCTCCAGGAAGCCCTCGTAGCGGTAATGGTCCAGTATCCTGCCGGGGGCCCCCTCCAGGTAGTCCCGCCGCAGAAACCTCTCTCCCTCGGGCGCCTCCTTCCACAGCTTCAGCTTGGAGCGAAGCAGATCCTCATCGAAAAAGCTCACCCCCTCCAGCATCACGGCGCTGACGCGGTACTGCTCACCCTCCTGAATTTCGTAGGTGATGCGGCCTCCCTCCCGGTCGAGATCGAAATCAACCGCCGCCTCGTAGTAGCCCCGCTGCTGATAGTAGTCAAGGATCCGCCGGCGGCTCAGGTCCGCCTCGTGCTCATCGAAAAAGCCCGTCTCGGTGAAGGTGAGGCGGGAGAGAAGGTCGTCCCTGCTGAAGCTCTCAACCCCGAGAAGCTCGATTTCGTACCGCTGCCCCTCCTGTATGCGAAAGACCACGTCCACCACCTCGTACTGGCCCGGAAGGAGCGTCGCCAGTGCCTTGATGGGGTTGACGAAGGAGAAGGCGGGAAGGACGACCCCCTCCCCCCGATCGACGCCGGCGCTGACGGTGACGTCGAGAAAGCCCCTGTCGCGGTAGAACTTTTCGACCCTGTCCACGCTCTCCGACAGATCATCCTGGCGGTAGAAGGTCAAGAGCGTAAGCTTCATCAGAGGCGTCAGATCAGCCGCGGGAACTGTCTCGTTCCCCTCGAAGCCGATCTTCCTGACGATCCCCGGCTTGCCCTCGCTGATGCGGTACGTGACGGAGACCGTCTCCTCTCCGTGCTCCAGCTCGGTCCGGACCAGCGTGCCGTGGTAGCCCTCGTTCTCGTAGATGCGCATGAGGGCGGCAGCGTCGGAACGCATCCCGGCCTCGCTGAACTCGTCTCCCTCTTTGAGGCGCAGAACCCTGACGAGGCCTTTCTTGAGGATGAGAAAATTGCCCTCTACGGAGACGTCGCCGACGAGCTCGTAGGGAACGACCTTGAAGAGAAGACGGGCGCCCCCCTCATCCACGAAGGTCTCCACCTCCACGCTCCGGAAGAGGCCCGTGGCCTCCAGAAGACGTTTGTTGCGCTCAGGCAGACCGGGGCTGAACTCGTCCCCGGGGTGAACGGTCACCATCTCGGAAAGGGAGTATCTCGACAGGCGCGGCCGCTCCTCGAACTCGACGCGGCTGACGGTCACCGCCTCTGCCGCCGTGCCGAGGAAACAGACGAGAAGGAACGCTGCCGACACGCACCGGGTCATGGAAGGGCCCTCACAAACCCTTACCGAAAGTCATAGCTGAAGACAAGGTCAATGGCGTAGATCCCCTGCCGGAGCTGCTGGCCCAGGACGGAGAAGTAGTCAAACAGCTGGTACTCGAGCCGCACCTGCTGTTCCTCGGTGACGCCGATGCTCTGGCTGGCGCTCATGTAGAGTCGGTCCGACAGCTGGGTGCCGACGGTGACGCGGGCTGTCCCCTCGTCCTCGCCGAAAGAGGGATCGACCTGGAAGATCTCTATGCCCGTCACCTCCCGGGCCCCGTCCCTGAGTTGCTCGACCACGGGGGTGCTGAGGACGATAGCCGCCCCGATGGCCAGGTTCTCCCCTTTCTGCTCCTCCAGACTCGACCGGGTGTAGCCCACGGCGAGGAGAGCAAAAAGATCCTCCTGGCTGTAGGGGGGGACCGACGTCAGCTGAAGGGTCGGCTTGCGCAGCGGCCCTTCCAGGAGGAGGTAGATCCTGGTCGACCCCACCGAGACCTCCGCCTGGGCCTCGAGAACGGGGTTGACCCCGGGCGAGACGTTGAAGATCCGGCCGCTGAAGAGCTCGAAGCGCCGGTTGAAGTAGGTCACCTTCCCGCGCAGGAGAGTCACCTCGCCGTCGAGATCGGGATCCTGCACGGTTCCGCCCACGTGAAGGCCCACGCTGTTTTCCAGCTCGGCCATGCTGTTGGAGATCCAGAAGCGGTCGGCGGCATTGACCCGGATGTCGAGGGTCATGACGTCCCAGTCCGGGCCCACGGAGCGTGTCTTTTCTTCCGCCTCCTCCCCCCCGGGAGAGAGGCCCGGGATGTTCCTGATCTTGTCCTTGAACTCCCTGAAGTACCTCGCCTTGAGAATGTCGACCTTCCCCGAAAGCTTCGGGCTCTCAAAGTCCCCGGAGAGGGTAAGGTCGGTGTCGATCAGGGCTTTGGCGATATCGGGGACGACGAAGACGATCTTCCTGCCGCTCAGGGCAAGTTCCATCTTCACGGGCTCCTGTCTCCAGTCGATCTCCCCGCCCAGGCTGAGACTTCCGTTTCCCATGCGGCCCTCGAGGCCGCTCAGCACCAACCTCTTCTCCTCGACGAGAACGGACCCGGTCAGGTCCGAGATCTTATCCGGCATGGAAAGAAGAAAGATCTCCGCCCCCTCGAGGCGGGCCTCCCCGAGAATCTCCGGCCGGGAGCTGGTCCCCGAGAGTGAGATGCTGACCTCCACCGGGCCCGACATCTCCCGCGCGCCGGGAACCCGCCGCTTGAAGAGGGCAAGGTCGAGCCGTCCCTCGACGAAAAGGTTGACGTAGTCGGTGTCGAAATCGTAGGTGCCGGCGGCGATGAAGGCCCCGTCGCGCATGCGGCCGGAGAAATCGCTCAGCGCGATAGAATTTCCCGACAGCTCGACCTCGCCGGAGAGGTCGTGGACGGGCTCGGGAAGAGACCGGAGTTTCAGGGAGCCGCCGCGGAAGCCGATTTTCCCTCCGATCTCCGGAGAATCCCAGTCTCCCTTCAGGGCAAGGTGGACGCTGCCGGGGGCGTCCACTTCCTCCAGTTCCCCCCAGAAGTCCTGGAAGATCGCGAGGTTGACTTCGCCGTCGAGGGCCATGTTCCACCCCTCCTTCCGGCTTCCCCGGCCGGAGAGGGAGAGACGGTAGTCCTCCCCCACGAGGGTGAAATCCGACACCGAGAACTCTCCCGCCACCCAGGAGACGCGCAGCGGCGTGGCGTTCTGCAGAGTCTGGGCCTCGGTGTAGACCCATATCGTCTCCACCGACAGGGAGGCGCTGATGGATTCGAGATCCCTCAGGTGTCCCGCGGCGAGGAACTCCCCCACGGCGAGAAAGGAAAGGCCCTCCAGGGACTCCTTCAGCTTGTCCGGCATACCCGGAAAACCTTCCCGGGCAAGCTCCGGAGAGAAGTGACCCAGGGAGAGAGAGACCTCGAAGGGCCACGCCCCCCTCGGCTCCACGCGCAACAGATAGCGGTTCTCCTTCTCCGCCAGGGTGCCCTCGAGGGCGAAGGCGCCGTCGCGGTACTCGAAACTGCCCCGGGCCCCCTTGAAGCTCCAGTTCTCGTAGTCCATCGTGTTCGCTTCGTAACCCCCGGTCACGACGGGTTTCTCGAGGGTCCCCAGCAGGCGCCCCTCGATGATGCCCACTACGTCCGCCGCGGTGGCGGGAAGAAAATCCTTCAGGTCGAATTCGGTGCTCTTGAACGTTCCGGTGAGCAGGCGCCGCTCGTCCACCTCGCCGGAGAACGAGAGCAGCGAGGTCCCGGAGCCTACGGCGACCTCGGAGAGCTTCAGGCGCCCCGACGCAAAGGAGAGGTTCCCTCCGGCCCTTTCGACAACGACGCCGCCGTAGCGAAGGTTCTCGGCCTGGAAACGACCGGCGAGGGTGGGCCTCTCCCAGTCCCCGAGAATCCTCCCCTGCAGGGATATGTTTCCGTCCACGTCGGCATCGAGTCCAAAGGCGGAAGCCACTTTCCCCGCCGCCAGATCCTCCCAGGTGGTCAGAAGATCCACCTGGCGCTCCGGGATCATCACCGACCCGTCCGCCTTTATCCGGGCGCCCATCCAGCGGATAAGCCCGTTCGACAGGGAGACCTTCTCGCGATCGGCCGAAACGTTCGCCTCCAGATCCAGTCCCCGCAGGTTGAAGACCCTGCCTCTCTCCCAGCGCAGGGGGCCGTCGAACCTGACACCGGAGGGGGACGACGCGACCTCCCCTTGAAAGGATATGCGGCCGCCCAGGTCCTCGATGCCCCAGTGGGAGAAAAGCCCGGCCAGGTCACCCGAGTCCCCCTCGACCCAGGCGGCAAAGTCACCTCCGAGACGCCAGACCCCGAGAGAGTGGATCACCGCTGTGCCGCTGCCGGCGTCGAGCCTCGTCACCTCCAGAAAAGGTCCGTCAAGCGCCGCCTCGGCGGCGAGACTGATCTCCCCGGGCTCCCAGCCCCGGACAAGAAGACGCGCCTCGAGCGAGCCGGACCCGGAAAGATCCTCTTCCCTGAATCCCTCGCCCGACCAGGACAGGCTCCCGCTGACGGACCTCACCGCGCCGACCGGGCCCGAGACGCCGGGGAGGTACTGCGGCTGCAGTTCCTTCACGTCGGCCCGAACGTCGTACCGGGGAAGCGTGCCTCTGAAATCCACGCTCCCCGAAGATCGCAGCCTTCCCTTTTCCACGGCGGCGACAAGATCTTTCCACGTGAGCACACCGTCGTCGAAGCTCACCGTTCCCTTCACGCTCGGCCAGCGTTCCCCTCTGAAAAGAGGCTTCATCAGGGCCGCGCGGCCCGCAAGGTGCGGCTTGCGCACGGTGCCGCCCGCATCACCCGTGAAGGAGAGGGACCCGTCCAGTTTCCTGCCCAGGCCGAGGTGTTCGGTGATGCCGCCGATGCGGCCCGTCACCGAGCCCTTCAGCTCCACCCCCCCCAGGTAGTCCACTTTGCCCGAAATTTTCCCGTCCAGAAGGGGCGAGCGGAACGTGAAGGAAGTGATGTTCACCCCGGCGCCGTCGAGCGCGGCCCGCAGCGACACCTCCCCCAGTTCCCAGTCCGCTCCCCGGTGCCGGAAGACGCCGTCCCGGAAGCCGAGGTCGGTGACGAGCCTCCCTCCGGAGAGGAAGGCGGAGAGGCGAATCCCCTCGAGAAAGAGTCTCCTCTCCTCTCCCTCCGTGATCTGCACTGTCCCCTCCTCGACTTCCAGCTCGCGAAAAGGAAACCCCTTGCCCAGAAGGGACGCGATATCGAAGGGGCCCTTTCGGGCCTTGCGGGCGGTGCTCTCCTCTCCCCCCCCGCCGGGCGCGGGGTCGATTCTCTGAAGAAACCGGGGACGGACGAGCCTGGCCCTGGCCACGCCCACCTTCTGGAAAAAGAGCGAGTAGAGGCTGATGTCTATCTCCACCGCGTCGGCGGAGAGGGACCAGCGCTCGCCGGAGCGG
>JAUWCW010000333.1 GCA_030609125.1 Candidatus Rokuibacteriota bacterium | reverse complement strand
GCGCTCGAGGAGTGTGGGGTGGGGAACTACAAGGTTTCTCTCTTTAACTATCGTTTTGCCGAAAAGGAGCACGTAGATGTCTATCTTTCTGGGAGCCCACTTGAGAAGAACTCTTTTCCCCTTGATTTCTTCAATTTCCTGGAGTGCATGCAAGAACTCCTCAGGGGCCATGGGGGTGCGGATCTCCACCACTCCATTCAAGAAATCCCGCTGGGAAGTATAACCGACAGGGGTTGTGTTGTAAAGAAAAGAGGTCCGAATGACGCGAAAATCAGGATGTGAAGCCAGATGGCGGAGAGCCCGGCGCAGGTTGTCGGGCCGGCGCCCGACATTCGACCCCAGTCCGAGAAAGACCCTTTTCCAACCCGCGCTGCGGAACGGAGCGGAAAGAATCAATAGTTTATTATTTCAACAGGTTAGAGAACAGCGGCGATTCTTTCCACCGCCTCCTCGAGCCTCGGGACATCAACGGTGAGGGCGAACCGGACATAGCCTTCCCCGTGGGTCCCGAACCCATGGCCAGGGGTACATAGAACCGCTGCCTTTTCAAGGAGATGGATACAGAATGACTCGGACGTGTAGCCCTTCGGCACCTCGCACCAGACATAGAAGGTGGCTTTCGGCCTGCTGAGTTTCAGTCCGATCCGCCGGAGGCCCCGGCAAAGGGCGTTGCGGCGCCTCTTGTAGAGCCTCCGCATTCTTTCCACGGGCCGTTGATCACCGGTGAGGGCGGCAATGCCGGCATCCTGGACGGCGCCGAAGGCGCCGGAATCTATATTCGTCTTGATCGCTCCCAGGCCACTTATAACACTTGAATTCCCAACAAGAAATCCAATACGCCACCCCGTCATATTGTATATCTTGGAAAGGGAGTGAAACTCGACTCCCACCTCCCTCGCTCCCTCCGCCTCAAGGAAGGACGGCGGCGGTGCGGCCTCGAAGTAAGTCTCGGAATAGGCGTTGTCGTGACAGACGACCACGCCGGTCCGGCTGGCAAAATCCACCACCCGGTCGAAAAAATCCATGTCCGCCGTGGCGGAGGTGGGGTTGTTGGGATAGTTGAGAAAGAGCAGTTTCGCCCTCTTCACAATCTCCCCGGGCACCCGGTCAAAATCGGGCAGGAACCCGTTCTTTTTCTCGAGTGGGAGACTGTAGGGCTCCCCCCCGGCCATGATGGTCGCCGCTGCGTACACCGGGTATGCGGGGTCGGGAACGAGGCTCACGTCTCCGGGATCGAGAAAGGCAAAGGGAATGTGGCCGATCCCCTCCTTAGAACCTATCAGGGTGAGGACTTCGCTTTTCGGATCCAGGCTGACGCCGAAGCGCGTTTTGTACCAGTCCGCCACGGCTTCCCGGAAGGATAGCTTGCCCACATAGGAGGGGTACTGGTGATTTTCAACCTTCCCCAGTGCCTGCTTCATGCTGCGGATGATGGCCGGGAAGGTGGGTTTGTCGGGATCGCCGACGGTCACATCGATGAGGTCCACGCCCTTGGCAAGGGCTTCTTCCCTGAGACCGTCGATGCGGGCAAACAGATAGGGCGGCAGCTTGACCAGGTTTCCTGCGAGTCGGTCCGAAAAGTCGGTCATCTCTTTCTCCTGTCTAATCCCCGGGGAGCCTGTAACGCAGTAATGTACCACAGAGCCTTCGGCGACGCCAAAAGGACAGCAGCGTGCCGACGGTCAACGGACGACGGTGTTGGTAAGGCTTCCCACTCCGCTGATTCGCACCTCTATGGTGTCTCCCGGAACCATGGGACCGATCCCGCCGGGCGTTCCGGTGGCAATGACGTCTCCCGGCAGAAGAGTCATGACACGGGATATGAAGTGAATGAGACGGGGGACCGAAAAAAGCAGGTCGGAGGTGGAAGAGGCCTGGCGCAGTTGCCCGTTCAGATAGGATTCCACCGTCAGATCCGACGGGTCCAGTCCCGTCACGATGGCCGGCCCCAGGGGCGCGAAGGTGTCGAAGGACTTGGCCCTGGTCCACTGCCCGTCCCTTCTCTGCAGGTCTCGGGCCGTCACGTCATTGAAACAGGTGTAGCCCAGGACGTGGTCCAGAGCCTTGTCCAGCGGCACGTTTCTTGTCCTTCGGGAGATGACTGCTGCGAGTTCGGCTTCGAAGTCAACCCTGGATGTCATCGAGGGGTACAGGATGTCCTCGCCGGGCCCCGTGACCGCCGTCGCGGGCTTGAGAAACAGCTTCGGTTCCGCCGGCAGCTCATGGCCCATCTCGCGTGCGTGGGCACGGTAATTAATCCCGACGGCGACGATCTTGCCGGGCCGGCAGGGGGGGCCGATCCGGACACGCTTCGGAGAGAGCGGCCGCCCCGAGCGCTCCCATTTCCCGAAAATTGACCCTTGCAGAGGAGTGACACCTCTCGATGTCAGAAGGCCGTACCGCCACCTTCCCTCATGGAGAAATCGCACGAACTTATGACTTTTGCTCATGGTCTGCCCGTGAGAAGATAATTTTTCCATTCCGGGCGACGATTCATCCCTGCGGACGAAAAAGAATTGAGCCGGGACAGGGAGCGCGCGGTGAATCGGCCGCGGCCCGCCTCAGGCGGATCGCCGGGGGCCATGGCAGCGAACGCAACGCCGTCTCCGGCCAATTCCGGAATCCCGAGGTTACTTGCGGAGGCCGAGGACGTCCATCATGTCATAGAGCCCCGGCACCCTCCCCGCAACCCACAGGGCCGCCCGGACCGCACCGCGGGCGAAGGTGTCGCGGGAGTGGGCCCGGTGGGTGAACTCTATCCTGTCCCCGAGCCCGGCGAAGACGACGGTATGCTCCCCGACGATGTCCCCGCCACGCATCGAAAAGACGCCGATCTCGTTTTTCTTCCGCTCTCCCACCATCCCGGAGCGGCCATAGAGAACGACTTCGTCAAGGTCGCGACCGAGCGCCTCCGCAACCACCTCTGCCATCTTCCTCGCCGTACC
>JAUWCW010000017.1 GCA_030609125.1 Candidatus Rokuibacteriota bacterium | reverse complement strand
GGCGCGCGTAGGCGGAGAGGGACTCGACGTAGCGGCGCTGGCCCTCCGCGTAGATCGTGTCGAAGGCGAGTGAGGACTTGCCCGACCCGGAAACGCCGGTTATGACGACCAGCTTGTTGCGCGGAAGCTCGAGAGAGATGTTCTTCAGGTTGTGCTCACGGGCTCCCTTGACGATGAGGCTCTCTGCGGTCATGGGTCACCCCCGTTTTCCCCTCACGTGACAATGCACGATGTGGCCGGGAGAGAATTCGAAAAGGCCCGGGAAGGTCTGCGTGCAGATCTCCTCACGCAAGGGGCAGCGGGGGTGGAAGGGGCACCCGCCGGGAGGATGGATCGGGCTCGGAACATCGCCGGAGAGCGGACGGTGCCCTCCCTTTCGCTGCCGGGGGTCGCGGACGGGGATCGAATCGAGCAGGGCCTCGGTGTAGGGGTGCCTGGGGTTGGCGAAAAGAGACCGGGCAGGGCCGCGCTCGATGATGCGTCCCAGGTACATGACGGCCACCTCGTCGCTGATGTGCTCCACCAGCCCCAGGTCGTGGGAGATGAAAAGGTACGACAGCCCGAGCTCTTCCTGCAGGTCGAGGAGAAGGTTGGTGACCTGGGCCTGAATGGAGACGTCCAGGGAGGAGACGGGCTCGTCGGCGACGATGAGCCTTGGGTTGAGAGCGAGGGCCCGGGCGATGCCCACGCGCTGGCGTTGTCCGCCGCTGAACTCGTGGGGATAGCGAAAGCGGTCTTCCGGCTTCAGGCCCACCTTCCGGAGCAGGTGAACGACCTTGTCGTCCCTCTCCCGGCGCGAACCCTTCTCGTGCAGAACGAGGGGCTCCCCCACGGTCTGCCGGATGGTGAGCCTGGGGTTGAGAGAGGAGAACGGGTCCTGGAATATGATTTGCATCTCCCGGCGCAGGTTTCTCATCTCTCTCGGCGAGAGGGTCAGCAGGTCGATTCCCCGGAAGCGGATTGTCCCTTCCGTGGGCTCCAGCAGGCGGACAACGAGCTTCCCCGTCGTCGACTTGCCGCAGCCCGTCTCGCCCACGAGGCTCAGCGTCTGACCTGACCGGATCTCGAAGTCCACCCCCTCCACGGCGTGGACCCGGTCGCGTCTCCGCTGCAGAAGCCCCCCCTTGACCGGGAAGTACTTTTTCAGTCCCTGTACCTGCAGAAGAGGCTCTCTCACCGCTTCACGCCTCCTTCGCGGGGGGTATCCAGCAGCGGGCGAGCTGCCCGCCGTTCTTCTGCTCAAGGGGCGGGGCGCTCTCCCGGCAAATGTCTTCCCTGCGGCTGCAGCGGGGCTCGAAGGAACAGCCTCGGGGCAGATTCGCCGGGGACGGGACTGTCCCCGGAATCGCTTCCAGGCGTCTCCCCTTGCCGCCCGCTCCATCGCCCGGGCGGGGCCTGGAGCGGAGCAGCCCCGTCGTGTAGGGGTGCCAGGGACTGTGAAAGAGCGTGTCGCAGTCGGCCTGCTCGACGATCCGGCCGGCGTACATGACCGCCACTTCGTCAGCCGCTTCGGCGACGACCCCGAAATCGTGGGTTATGAGAAGGACCGCCGTTCCCATCTCATCGCGGAGCTCCTTCATCAGGGCGAGAATCTGCGCCTGAATCGTGACGTCCAGCGCCGTCGTCGGCTCGTCCGCAAGAAGCACCTCGGGGTGGCAGGCGAGGGCGATGGCGATGAGGACACGCTGTCGCATCCCGCCGCTCATCTGGTGCGGGTAGTTGCCGGCCCGCTGTGCGGGATCGGGGATGCCGACGCGGCGAAGCATCTCCACCGCTTTCTCCAGGCTCTCCTGCCTGCCCAGCCCCAGGTGCGTCCGGTAGACCTCCGCCACCTGGTCTCCGACGGTGAAGACCGGATTGAGGGACGTCATCGGCTCCTGAAAGACCATGGATATCCGGCGGCCCCGGATCCGCGAAAGCTCATTCTGGGTGAGGGCCGTGAGGTCCCGGCCGTCGAACCAGACGTGACCGCCGGTTATCCTCCCGGGAGGGTCCGGCAGAAGCCCGAGGATTGAGAGGGCCGTCACGCTCTTGCCGCAGCCCGATTCACCGACCAGGCACAGTGTCCGTGCCTTGCGCAGGGCGAAGCTCACCTCTGAAACGACCGGGCGGGGATGTCCCTCGAGAATAAATTCCACCTCGAGATCATCAACTTCAAGCAGTTCCCTCAGGGCACCCACCTCCTCAAAGGATCGCAGCGGTCGAAAAGCAAAATTATATCACGGGCCCAAGAACAAAAAGGGACAGCCTTTCGGCTGTCCCTTCCTTGCTGAGGTGTTTTTATCCGGCCGCCGGCCGGAGGAGATCATGCTCAGGAAAAGCCTCCGGAACCGCACCCGCCCGAAGACGCCGGGGAAGCGGAGCCGGACGAGCCGCAATGGGAGGAGAAGACGGAGAAGACCTTCTCGGTCCCGGACTTCCCGCAGGCGGGGCAGGCGGGGGATGCGGTCCCTCCCGCACCCCCTCCGGCGCTGAACTGTTCGAAGGTGGAGCCGCACGAGCGGCACCGGTATTCAAATATCGGCATTTCTCTTTCCTCCTAACTTATTGATATCACTATATTCCAAGACGAGACACACCTTTTCCCGCCGGTTTTCCGCTTGCATTTCACCAGCAACGACGCATTTTATACGGTTATAGATGATCCTGGCGAAAAAAGGGAGCGAAAAAAGCAAGTGCCCGAACTGCCTGAAGTGGAAACCCTGGTCCTCGGACTCCGGAAGGACCTTCTCGGGCGGACCCTCTCGAGAGTGCGGGTCTTCGAAAAGGGAGCGCTGCGAAACACGACCGCGGCCCTGCTGAAGCAGGCCCGGGGGGCCCGCCTTGTCGGCCTGAGCCGGAGGGGGAAGTTCATTCTCTTCCAACTCTCCAATGGGGCGGTCCTGCTCTTTCACCTGAAGATGACGGGAAGCCTCCTCGTTCAGGCCCGCGCCCTGCCCCGGGGCAGATGGGAGAGACTGCAGCTCGAGTTTGACGGATGGGACAGGAAGGTCACCTTTGTCGATCAACGGACCTTCGGCTACCTGGCGGTTATCGCCGACGGGAGGGAATGCCCCGCTCCCCTCCTTTACGAGCTGGGCCCGGACGCGCTGTCGGTTACGCGGGAAGCCCTCCAGGAGATCCTCCTCGGGAGCCGCCGCCCGGTAAAGACCCTCCTTCTCGACCAGCGGGTCTTGGCGGGTCTGGGGAACATTTATGTCGACGAGAGCCTTCACAGAGCCGGCATTCACCCCGCCACGCCGGCTTCGCACATATCTCCCGAGCGCGTCGCCGCCCTGCACCGCTCGATGCGAAGTATCCTGAGAAAGGCCATCGAGTGCGGAGGTTCGTCGGTGAGGA
This sequence comes from Candidatus Rokuibacteriota bacterium, assembly GCA_030609125.1. Classification (GTDB taxonomy): domain Bacteria; phylum JAUVQV01; class JAUVQV01; order JAUVQV01; family JAUVQV01; genus JAUWCW01. The sequence goes on along the minus strand of JAUWCW010000017.1, from coordinate 12,664 downwards.
CCTTCCGGGACAGCAGTGGTGTGGCGGGGACCTTCCAGAGGCTTCACCGCGTATACGGGAGAAAGGGCGAGAAGTGCCGCCGCTGCAGCGCGGAAATCGGTTACACGCGCATCGCTTCTCGTGGGACCCACTTCTGCCCCGAGTGCCAGAAGCCGCCTCGGCGGAGCCGGCGCAGGAAGCGGTAAAGGGCGGCTCTGCCCGGACACAGCATCTTTTTCTATCCTTCACGGGTAATCGGGTTGACATACCGGCGCAGGGTCACTATTCTCTCGATCTATCCCTTCGCGGACGGCGCCTCACGCTGTCAGGAGTGAACAGTGACGTACATCATTACGGATGAATGTATTGCCTGTGCGGCGTGCGAGCCGGAGTGCGAAGCCGGTGCGATCAGCGAGAAGGGGGAGATTTTTTCCATTGACCCGGCGAAGTGTGACGACTGCGGCACCTGCGTTGAGGTGTGCCCCGTCGAGGCCTGCGTGCCGGTGAAGAAGGAGTGAACACGGGAGTGGGGGGGCATCGTATGCCCGGCAGAACCATCATACCGAAGGAAATGGGGAACGAAGGGGGAAGATCATGCCTGTCTATACAGAAAAAGTGATGGACCATTTCGAAAACCCGCGCAACGTGGGCGAGATTGAGAATGCCGACGGCGTGGGAACGGTGGGGAACGCCGTCTGCGGCGACATCATGAAGATCTACATAAAGGTGGAGGACGACAAGATCGTCGACGCCAGGTTCAAGACCTTCGGGTGCGGCGCGGCCATCGCCACCAGCTCCATGACCACCGAAATGGTCGTCGGCAAGACGATCGACGAGGCCCTCGCCATCACGCGGGAGCAGGTGGCCGACGCCCTCGGAGGGCTTCCGCCGGTCAAGATGCACTGCTCCAACCTGGCCGCCGACGCGCTCCACGCGGCCATCAAGGAATACCAGTGCAAGCAGAAGGGCGAAGCCCCCGGCAAGTCCGAGTGATCTGACGCCGTACCCCCCCCCCTTCCCCCTCCCCCAAGGGAGGCGAGGGTGAGACACATACACTCCTCTACCCTCGGGGGCCCAGGTCCTCGCTGTTGTCCGCTTTGTCAGGTGTAACTCACAGGTTCACTTTCCCGGGGGAGTGTGCCGTCCCGACACAGTCCATATTCGCCCATCCACGGGCTGCTTTTTCGCATCACCCTCTGAATAAAGGAGAAATTCCCTCTCTCCTTCCGCTGGCACGTCCTGTGCAATTGCACGGTCTCCATGAGCGGAATGCTTCTTGTTCGTGTGGGAGGGAGGCCGGGCTTTTCCCTGCTGGAGGTGGTGGTTGTTCTTTCCATCGTCGCCCTGGCGGCCGCCGTGGCCATGCCGGCCGTCAAAAGCCTCAGCCGCGGCAGGGATACCCAGTCGGCGGCGCGCGAGATGTACCTCTGCCTGAAGATGGCCCGCTGGAAGGCGGTCGTCTCCGGCTGCCGGACGCGGCTGGCCACCTTCACGCGGCGGGGAGACAACGGCGTCTGGTACGTCATCGAGAGGCAGGAGGGGACGGTCTGGATCCCCGAGGGTGAGGGCCACCGAGTGCCGGACGGTGTCCGCATCAGGATGACCGGCCCCGTCAGCAAGCAGTTCACCCCCGAAGGAACGTGCACCATGGGGAGCATCATCTTCGAGGGCGCATCGGGGGGCTGCTATCGCCTCTCCATGAATCCCGCCACCGGGAGGGTCCGGTTCTACCGGGGTGACGAGGAGGTCGGCCGTGATGGGTGAGAAGGGGTTCACCCTCGTCGAGGCCCTCGTCGTCTTTTCCCTCCTCGGTCTCGGTCTCCTCTTTTTCGTTCAGAACAGTCTCCTCGCCATACGTCTTCACGACAGGGGAAGAAGGATGTCGGAGGCCCTCCTGCTGGCCCAGGAGAGGCTGGAGCTTCTCGAGGCCGGCGGATGGGAGAAGGCGGTGCAGGACTGCACTCCCGACGGCGCTGCGCGGTACCGGAGCGAGACCGTCGTCAGGGGAGCGCGTTATCTCCTGCTCCTGGAGAAGGCCGCCGCCTCCCGCTCCCTCGAGTACTTTACCGTCACCTGCTTCTGGGCGGGCCCCGACGGTCTCTTCAGCCGGGAGTCGAGTCTCAGCCTCTGCAGCGCACGAAGCGTGCTGCTGTGATGAAGACGACCTCGCCGTCCCGGGGTTTCACCCTCCTCGAAACGGTCATCTCCCTCGGTGTCTTCGGGCTGTGCTTTTCACTCGTTCTCCCTTTTCTCAGCTTCCAGCGCGCCCTCTGGTCGAAGCAGCAGGCGTTTCGGGAAGAGCACGGTACCCTGAGCTCGTCCCTGCGGTGGCTGGCCCGGGACCTCCAGGAGGCCGGCTACCGCTCCTCCGGGCCGGCGGTGACGGAACTGAGCGAGACGAGTCTCACCTACGCCCTCTCCCGGGACGAGGACGAGCCCACGCGCTTTTCCGCCGGCAACAGGCGGCTGGTGAGCGTCTACCTCAGGGGAGAGGACCTCATGTACCGCATTCGCGCGTGGGATGTATCTTCGTCGGCGTTCAGAAAGGGGAGTGTTCACACGCTTGCTTCCGGCCTGAAAGGAGTGGTCTTTCGGGCTCTGGACGCCGGAGGGGACCCGGTCACGGCCCCTGACGACATTATCTCGGTCGAGATCGTTCTGGTCGGGAAAAGGAGCGGGACCCACAGCTGCCTTGTCACGATCCGCAACCGGCGGGGGCGCAGGGAGCTGTGAGACGGGCTGCCCCCCGCCCCCTTCTGACGGATCAGCGGGGTTCGGCTGTGGCGCTCGCTCTCGCTCTCCTCTTCGCCCTCGCGGGGATGACGCTCCTGGGTTTCTTCGCCGCCCACGCGGACCTGCTCGTCGCCCTGCAGAGAAAAAAGGAGAGAGAGCTCTTCTTCGTCGAGGAGGCGGTCCTTCACATCGCGCTTTCATCCCTGAACGACCGGGAGTCCTCGCCCCTGCCCGGAGAGGTTCTCACCTCACCCCCCGGCGCCTATTCCACGGAGACGCAGGAGGGGACCTTTTCCGGCTGGAAATATGCCTGGAGGGCATCTCTTCTTCCCGACCTCGTCGATGAAGACGGCGACCCGGCAACGCCGTCACTTCTTTTCAGCAGGGCCTTCGGCTACGAGGGCTCCCCCTTCGCCTCCGGGGGACCCGCCGTCGTGCGGATCGACGTCATCGCCGGGCAGAAAACAAGACGGGGAGCGCTGACGGCGGAAATCGCCCCCCTGTCCATGACGCCCTCCATCGAGGCTGCGTGGACATCCGCGGGCCCTCTCTCCCTTGAGGGGAAGATCGTCGTCTCGGGGCTGAACCACTGCTTCGAGGGAGAGCACCTCCCCGCCCCGGCGGAGGATGCGGCGGGGATTCTCTCCCGGGGCACGGTTCTTCCCGGCGAAGACGTGATTGTCGCGGGGGCTCCGGGCAAGGCCGTCCTGGTGGATCCCGGTCTGGAGCCCGGAAACGACCCGCTGGCCTTTCTCAACCCCGGGGAGACACTTTCGAGCCTGGATGCCCTTTCGTCCCCCGGCGGGCACGGAGAAATGCTGGAGGGCATGACCTATGCGCCCGAGGGCTATCAGGGGCCCATGGACGGAGAAGGCCTGCTCATCGTGCACAATCCGCGCTACGATCCCCTCCTCTACGAGGCCTCGCGCCGGGCGCTGGAAGAGGGCGTCTTTCTTCCCGAATACGACCCCGGCTACTCTCACCTCGACCCCGACTGCCAGCCCGCCGTGCTGGAGATCGTCTCCGGGGGTGATTTTCGCGGTGTGATCGTCGCCGACGTCGTCGGCTCCGTCTTCGAGAGGACACGGGTTGTCGGGGCCCTCGTGACCCTCGGGCGCTCACCCGCGTCGGTTCGAGCCGAGGCTGAACTCGAGGTTCTCTTCTCGCGGGATGCGGTCGGGAAGGCGTGCCGGGGGCCGCTGGCGCACCGGCTTTCGTTCAAGAGTCTGCCGGGCACTCCCGAGCGCCTTGCCCGCATGGGAATGAAGCCCGACTGGGCTCGTTGACTTTGGTTTGGCCGTGTGATTAATTGTTTTTCAGGACGGCAGAGAGACTTTCTGTCTTTCTCGAAAACCCAACTGGGGCGCCATGAGCATTCTCGACACGGTCACCAAGGTTCGGGAGGCGGAGCAGAAAGCGGACCGTCTCCTTGCGGAGGCTCGCGAAGAAGAACGGAAAACAGTGGCGGATGCCCTGCGACGCCGCGAGGAGATATTCCGGGAAGCGCGCCGTCTCGCCGAGGAGGAGGTGGACCTTCTGCGAGTTCAGGTCGAAGAGGAAATACGCTCCAGGGTGAGGGAGATAGAGGGGGAGACCGGAGCCGAAATGGAGAGGCTGAGAGCCGTGGCGGCGAACCGCGCCGGGGAGGCGTCCCACAGGGCAACCGACATCTTTCTTGCCGATCACCTGAGGGGGAAGTGACGTTGGCGCTCTCCGACATTCTCGCCACGATCCTGAAGGAGGCGGAAAGTGAGGCCCGCCGGATCCGCTCCCTCGGGGAGGAAGAGGCGGGACGGGTGCTGGATGAGGCAAGGCGGGAGGCGGAGAAGATCAGGGAAAAGCTTCGCGCGAAGGGAGAGGCGAAGCTGCGCCGGGAGGTGAGCAATGCCGTCTCCCGGCAGAGGATGGAGGCGAGAAAAGAGATCCTCTCCCTGAAGAAGAATCTGCTCGCCGATCTCTTCGGCGGTCTCCCCGCCGCCCTGCAGAAGTGCCCCGAGGGGGAGTACGCCAGGCTCCTGGCGGGGCTCGTCGGTGACGACCTCGGCGGGCACCCGGCGGAGCTGGAAGTCGGCCGTGAAGATCTGGCCGTCTTCGGCGAAGGCTTTCCGGTCCGCGTCGCCGCTCTCCTTGCGGAGCGCTTCCCAGGGTGGGAGCTCGCCGCCTCCCGTGAGGCGGGCAGCTTCGAGCGGGGGCTGCGGATCCGGGGGGGAAGACTCGAGCACAACCTCTCCCTCGAAATGCTGCTCGTGAAATCCTGGGAGAAGATGGAAGTCGACGCGGCGAGGGTCCTGTTTTCGCCATGAGGGCAGAGGACCGGTATTTTCTCGGCCGCAGGGACAGGGGAGCGTACGCCGACCCGTGCGCGAGGGTGCGCGCCCTGGAAAAGCGGCTGCTGGGAAGGGAGCGCCTGGGGGAGCTGCGTGCAGCTGAGAGCGTGGCGGACGTCACGGCCATGCTGCGAAGCTGGGGGTGGCTCTCCATGAAGGTGGAGGAGAACGGGGGCTGGGACGAGGCCGTCACGTTGTCTCTGGCTGAGTCCGACAGGGAGCTTGTGCGCATGGACCCCTCACCGCTGTTGACCTCCCTGCTGGTGTCGGCCCATGATCTGCTCAATCTCTGCGCCGTGCTGAAGGCGAAGGCCGGCAAGCGCCCCTTCGACGGGAGGCTTCACCCCCGGGGGCGTCACAGCGCGTCCGTTCTCGAGTCCATGGTCAACAGAATGGAGTTCGCCGGGTTCCCCGGCGTCCTGGCCGCCGGGCTTGCCCGCGTCGGGGAAGTCCTCGTCGCAGGATCCCCCGCCGGGATCACCGCAGCCGTTTTCCGCGCCCGCCACGAGGCCCTCAGGGAGACGGCCCGCCGCGAGGGAAGCCGTCTGCTCCTCGATTTCCTGGACCATTCCGCCGATCTTGCCAACATTGCCTTCAGGATCAGGTCGGCTCTTTACCCGGACCTCTGGAGCGGCGGGTATCTCTTTCTGCCCTCTGGACTGATCGCCGAGGAAATCATCGGGGGCGCCGCCGACGTGGAGGAGCTCGCGCGGCGCCTGGGCAGGACTGTCTACGGGCCTCTTCTGGAAAGGAGCAGGGAGGAGGACGGCCGGATATCCCCCGTTGCCCTGGAGCGGGAAGGGCAGAGCCTGCTGACGGAAATCCTGGAGCCTGCCAGGTATGTCTCTCTCGGCCCCGAGCCTCTGTGGTCCTACTACTTCGCCCGGGAGACGGACGCGCGGAACGTCCGCTCTATTATTCTCGGCCGGCTTTCCGGCCGGGGCAGCCCGGTTCTGCGGCGGCCGCATGTCTGACATAGCCCTGATCGCGTCTCCCGACTCCTACGAGGGAGGAGTTCAGGCCGGTGTGGAAGTGCGCTCCGTCAGCGACCCGGTGCGCCTCGAGGGAGAGATAGAGCGGCTGGCCGAAAAGGGCTGCGTGGTGATCATGGTCACCGCCGACCTCGTCTCCGGGAGCGGACGCCGGATCATCGACAGGGCGGCAGCGGCCTTCCCGGAGCTGTCGCTTATCGTCGTCCCCGGCCCCGGGACAGGGGAGGGGGATTTTGTTAAGGCGCTGCGCGAGCGGTTCAGCGCCGCTCTCGGGATCGACATCTGGCGGGTCAGCTCCGAAAAGGCGGGAGTGGATCTCTGAGATGGCCGGCCGCATAGTCAAGGTAGCGGGCCCCCTGGTCGTCGCCGACGGGATGGAGGACGCCCGGATGAACGACGTCGTGCTCGTCAGCGACGAAGAGCTGGTGGGCGAGATCATAGAGCTGAAGGGAGCGCGGGCGTCCATTCAGGTCTACGAGGAGACAGCGGGGATCGCTCCGGGACAGCCCGTCGTCACCACGGGCCGGCCCCTGAGCGTGGAGCTCGGGCCTGGACTCATCGAGTCCATCTACGACGGGATACAGCGGCCCCTGAACGTCATTCTTCAGAAGACGGGAGATTTTATAGAGCGCGGCACGGCCGTCCCCGCCCTTGACCGGGAGAGGAAGTGGCCTTTTGAGCCGGCGGCCCGCGTGGGGGACCGGGTCGGCGCGGGAGACCTTCTCGGGACGGTGCGGGAGACCGTCCTGGTGCAGACCCGCATCCAGGTGCCGCCGGGAGTGGAGGGGGAGCTCGTTTCCATCAGCGACGGCGAGTTCACCGTCACCGAGCCCGTGGCGGTGCTCAAGGCCCCCGCGGGGGAGACGGCGGTCACCATGATACAGACATGGCCGGTCCGGCGGCCGCGGCCCTATCGGCGCCGGCTCTCCCCCAACGAGCCGCTGAAGACGGGACAGAGGGTCATCGACAGCCTCTTCCCTCTCGCCAAGGGCGGCACGGCCTGCATCCCCGGTCCTTTCGGCTCGGGCAAGACCGTTGTCCAGCACCAGCTGGCCAAGTGGGCCGACGCCTCCATCATCGTCTATGTCGGGTGCGGAGAGCGGGGAAACGAGATGACCGACGTGCTCCGTGAGTTCCCCCGCCTCAAGGATCCGCGGTCGGGGGAGCCGCTCATCCGCCGGACGGTTCTGATCGCCAACACATCGAACATGCCCGTCGCCGCCCGGGAGGCATCGATCTACACGGGGATGACCATCGCCGAGTACTTCCGTGACATGGGGCTGCACGTGGCGCTCATGGCGGACTCCACCTCCCGCTGGGCGGAGGCCCTGCGGGAGATCTCCGGCAGGCAGGAGGAGATGCCCGGCGAGGAGGGGTACCCGGCCTATCTTGCCACGCGGGTCGCCGAGTTTTACGAGAGATCCGGCCGGGTCGAAACCCTGGGCGGCGGAGAGCGGGAGGGGACGCTTTCGGTGATCGGCGCTGTCTCCCCGCCGGGTGGAGACCTGTCGGACCCCGTCGTGCAGGCTTCTCTCAAGGTGGTCAAGGTCTTCTGGGGACTGGACGACAAGCTCGCCTACCGGCGCCACTTTCCCGCCATCAACTGGCTGAGCAGCTATTCTCTCTACCTGGACAACCTGCAGGACTATTTTGAAGAGAAGATCGCCTCCGGGTGGACCGCTCTTCGCACCCGGGCGATGACGATCCTGCAGAAGGAGGACGATCTTCTGGAGATAGCCCGGCTGGTGGGCAGGGACTCGCTCGAGCCTTCCGACAGGCTCCTGCTGGAGACGGCCAAAATGATACGGGAAGACTTTCTGCACCAGAATGCCTTTCACGCCGAGGACCAGTACACGTCCCTGGAAAAGCAGCACCTGATCCTCAAGGGCGTGGTGGACCTGCACGAGTCCTCCGCGGCGGCCCTCGAACGGGGCATCTCCCTGAAAACGGTTCTCTCCGTTCCGGAGCGAAGAAGAATGTCGGGGATTGCGTCCCTGGCGGAGGAAAGGCTCGGGGAGATGGCCCGGACCGTGGAGGAGGCCCTCCGCGCCGTGGAGAATCTCGTCGAGGCAGCGGCGGGCCCCGTCGCGGGCAGCACAGGAGGCGAGGCGGATGGTTAAGGAGTATCTCACCGTCAGCGAGGTTTCCGGCCCCCTTCTGGTGGTGAACGGGGTCACCGGCGTCGGCTATGAGGAGCTGGTCGAGGTTGAGCTCGCTTCCGGAGAGACGCGGCCCGGGAAGGTCCTCGAGGTCTCCGATAAGGCCGCCCTGGTCCAGCTTTTCGGTCGCTCCACGGGAGTGAGCGCCTTCTCCACCAAGGTCCGCTTCCTGGGCCGCGGACTGAGGCTGGCCCTTTCGCAGGACGTTCTGGGCAGGGTCTTCGACGGACTGGGGCGGGTTCACGACGGGGGTCCCGACGTTGTCCCCGAGGAGTTTCGCGACATCAACGGGCGGCCGATCAATCCCTGCGCCCGGGACTACCCCTCGGAGTTCATCGAGACGGGGATATCCTCCATCGACGGCCTGAACACGCTCGTCCGGGGACAGAAACTCCCCATCTTCAGCGGCGCGGGTCTTCCCCACGGCCGGCTGGCCGCCCAGATAGCGAGGCAGGCCCGTGTCCCCGGACAGGAGCGGGACTTCGCCGTCGTCTTCGCTGCCATGGGGATCACCTTCGAGGAGGCCGATTTCTTCATCGGCGACCTGAGGGCCGCGGGGGCCCTGGAGCGGGCGGTTCTCTTTATCAACCTTGCCAGCGACCCCGCCATCGAGCGGATAGCGGCGCCGCGGGTCGCCCTGACCGCCGCCGAATACCTCGCCTTCGAGCGGGGAATGCACGTTCTCGTCATTCTCTCCGACATGACGAGCTACTGCGAGGCCCTGAGAGAGGTTTCCGCTTCCCGCAAGGAGATCCCCGGGAGGCGGGGCTATCCGGGATATCTCTACACCGACCTGTCGACGCTCTACGAAAGAGCGGGAAGGATCACCGGCAGGGAGGGGTCGATTACCCAGATCCCCATCCTCACCATGCCGGACGACGACAAGACGCACCCTGTGCCCGACCTGACGGGATACATCACGGAGGGGCAGATCATCCTGCAGAGGGATCTGCACCGCCGCGGCATCTACCCGCCGGTGGCGGTCCTCCCGTCGCTCTCCCGCCTCCGGGACAAGGGGATCGGACCGCGCAAGACCAGGGCCGATCACCCCAACCTGGCCAACCAGCTCTTTGCCGCCTACGCCCTGGGAAAGGAGGCGGAAGAGCTTGCCCTCATTCTGGGAGAATCGGCGCTCTCCGACCTGGACAGGATCTACCTGAGATTCACCCAGGCTTTCGAGGGCCGTTTTCTCAGCCAGGGAGAGGACGAGAATCGCTCCATCGGTGAAACCCTCGACATCGGATGGGAGTTGCTGAGGCCGATCCCCGAAGAAGAGCTGCGCCGGCTGTCCCCTGAGGAGATAGAGAAGTACCTGCGGGGGGCGCAGGAGGAGGAAGAGGGTGGGTGAAGCTAGGAGCGCCACCAGGATGGAGCTTCTGCGCCTGCGCCGCCGGCTCGGGCTGGCGCGCAGGGGCCACCGCCTGCTCAAGGGGAAGCAGGACGAGCTTCTGCGCCGCTTTCTTCTCCTGCTGGAAGAGTACCTCCGCGCCCGCCGCGGGCTGCACGGGCGGATGGAGGATCTTGCAGAAAAGGGCAGGGAGGTGCGCGCGTCGGTGTCGGCCGACACGATCCGCACCGCCTCGTGGCCCCCGCCTCCGGGCGCAAGGCTCCGGAAGCGGAAAGTGCGCATCCTGAACCTGAAGATCCCCGTCTATGACGTGAGCCTGCCGGAGCTTTCGCCGTCGTACGGCCCGGGCCAGCTGCCCGCGTCTCATGACGAGCTCATCGTTTCGTGGCGGGCGGCGATTCCCGTCATGGTCGAAGTGGCGGGGAAGGAAAAGGCGCTCCTTCTTCTGGCGGCAGAGATAGAGCGGACCCGCAGAAGAGTGAACGCCCTGGAGTACAACCTCATCCCCGGGCTGGAGGAGGGCGTCAGGACAATCACTTTCAAGCTTGCGGAAGCGGAGCTCGGCAGCCTGGCCAGGCTCATGCGGATCAAGGACATCGTGAGGAGCTCGTGACGGTGGAGATGGAACCCTCTCTTTCGGAGGCGCAGCTTCTGGAGGCCGTTCTCGGGGCGGCGGGATCAGGGTCTTCCGGCTCGTCCCCGGGAAAAGACCTCCTGCGCCGCTATCCCTCGCTGAACGCCCTGGACCGGGCCTCGGCCGCTGAACTGAGAGCGGTCAGGGGGATAGGCAAGGCGAGGGCCGCCGGCATCAAGGCCGCCTTCGAGATCGGACGCCGTCTGGTGGCCGGCAGAGGCGAAGGGGGAATCCGCTTCACCAACAGCAGTGAGGTGGCGGGGTATTTCCGCCCGTTCCTCCTCAACCGCCGGAGGGAGATATTCATTGCCGCCCTCCTCAACAGCCGGCACGAGTTGATACGGGAAGTTACCGTATCCGTCGGCTGCCTCACGAGCAGCATCGTGCACCCCCGGGAAGTCTTCAGTCCCGCCGTGCGGGAATCGGCGGCCGCGGTGCTCTTCGTGCACAACCACCCGAGCGGCGACCCGTCCCCGAGCGAGGAGGACCGCCGCCTCACCGAGAGGCTTGTCGAGGCGGGGCGGATCCTGGGCATCAAGGTCCTCGACCACGTGGTGGTGGCGAGGGGGGGGTTCGTGAGCCTCCTGGAAACTCCGCCCCGGGATCACTGACGCCCCGGCGCCTCCGGGAAGCCCGGAATAAAAGGGTTGACAAATCTAGTTCATGCATGTATTGTATATGTATGAACATAATGCGCTGGACACGAGGCGGGCGATGAAACTCTCCGAGGAGCTGGGCTTCAAGAAGGATTTTTCCAACCCCTCCCACGAGGCGCTGCTCAACGTCTACTACGCCGCCTCCCTGGCCAGGAAGAGATCCGCCGAGTTCTTCCAGTCCTACGGTGTGACGGACGTGCAGTTCAACCTGATGATGCTGCTGCGTTACCAGGGAGATGAAAGCGGCGGACTGAGCCAGGTGGAGCTGAGCAGGATGATGCTCGTGAACCGGGCGAACGTAACGGCCCTCATCGACAGGATGGAGAGGGCGGGGCTGGTGGTCCGCGCCTCCGTTCCCGGCGACAGAAGGACGAAGTCCGTTCACCTGTCGGAGGAGGGGATCGGACTGCTTCTCGAAGTGGAGGAGAAGTACAAGCGTGAGGTTGCGGGTATCATGAACGCCCTCGATCCCGGAGAGATCCGGCGGCTCGTGGAGATGCTCGAGAAGATAAGGACGAACCTGAGAAACATAGGGCCCGCCGGGAAGGGGAAGTTCAGCGGTTCTGCCGGCACAGCGGGAGGGTAGACGTGGTGAACTGTTTCGCAGGTATCGACTGCGGCTCCGTGAGTATCAACGCCGTCGTCATCGACGGCGCCGGAAAGCTCCTGTACGAGGCGCCCTACGTGCGCCACTCCGGCTGTGTCGACGAGAAGGTCCGGGCTCTCCTGCGGGAACTGGCCGGTCGTTTCGGCCCGGACTCGTTCCAGGCAGTGGCGTTCACCGGCATTCACGGCCAGCGGCTGGGTGAAGTGTTCGACGCCCCCTTCGAGGTCGAGACGGTCGCCCAGATCCTCGGGGCGGTTCACGTGGAGCCCGCGGTCCGGACCATCATCAGCGTGGGGGGTCAGGACACGGCCCTCTTTCAGCTGGCTGCGGGCAACGGGAGCTGGAACCTGGAGAGCTTCGCCATGAACGGCCCCTGCGCCTCGGGGACGGGATCGTTCATCGACCAGCAGGCGGAGCGCCTGGCGTCCTCCCTCTACGGCCGGCAGGTGCGGCCCGACCAGCAACAGCTCCAGTCGATCCTGGACGACTTCATAAAACTGGGCCTCACGAGCGAAACTCCGGCCCCCGTGGCCTGCCGCTGCACGGTTTTCACCAAGTCGGACATGATCCACCTCCAGAACAAGGGTGAGCCCCTGGCCAACATCATCGCCGGGCTCCACTACGGAAACGCCGCCAACTACGTCAGCACTATCGTCGGCAACCGCACCCTTATCTCCCCCCAGCTTCTCGTGGGGGGAATGGCGTCCAACCCTCTCCAGGTACAGGCGTTCCGCACCTACTACCCCGAGCTGCGGGTGCCGCCCCACCACACCTCCCTCGGCGCCCTCGGTGCGGCGCTCCAGGCGGTGGAGCAGGGATGGCGGAACCGTCCGGACGCAGACCGGCTCGACGGCGGGGCGAAAGGTTCCGGGGAGGCGTCCATTCCCCGGGCCGCCCTCCTGGAGCTGAAAATGACAGCCTTCGATTCCGACAACTCCCTCCCTCCCCTGAACGGGTCCGGGGATGAGACCGTCACCGTCTGGCTCGGCATGGACGTGGGATCGACGACGACGAAGTACGCCCTCATCGACATGGAGGGGACCCTGGTGCACAAGTCCTACGTGCCGACCCGGGGGAAGCCGATCGAGGTCACCCGCTCCCTCCTGACGGCCATGCAGAAGGAAATCGGGGAGAGAGTCAGCCTGGCGGGAATATCCACCACCGGGTCGGGCCGCCAGGTGGTGGGAGACTTTCTCGGGGCGGACCTCGTCATAGACGAGATAACCGCC
>JAUWCW010000236.1 GCA_030609125.1 Candidatus Rokuibacteriota bacterium | reverse complement strand
GGTCACCGCCGCCTCCGGCCTGCTTGAAAAGCTGCGCGGCCGGGGGGGCGTGCGTCTTCAGTCCCTGACTGGCGGGACACAGTTCAACGTCATTCCGCGGGAGGCGGAATGTGTTGTCAGCGGAGTCACACCGGACGAAGTCCGTGCGTTCGCCGAGGGGACAGTGGACGGGCTGAGGACGGCGGAGCCCGGAGCGTTATTCACCCTGGAGAGCGAGGAGGGGGCGCCTTCGGACCCCTTGCCGTGGGGGGTTGTCGATTTCATTGCCGCTCTGCCGAAGGGGGTCATCGCCATGGATGACGCCATTGAGGGCCTGGTGCACACGTCGTCCAATCTGGGGGTGGTGAAGTCTGATGAGGGCGGGGTGAGCCTGGTGATCAAGGTCCGCTCCGCCGCCGATTCGCGGCGTGACGAGGAGTGCGGGAAGGCCCTCGCCCTGGCCCGGCTTCACGGGGGTGACGGGGAATTGGGCGAAGGCTACCCCGGCTGGGCGTCATCTTCCGGATCGGAGCTTGTCCGCGGGCTGAGCGAAGCCTACCGGGACCTTTACGGGCGTTCCGCCGTGATCACCGGCATACACGCCGGGCTCGAAGCGGGTGTCATAGGGGCCATGATCGGCTCCGACGAGCTCGTTTCCCTGGGGCCCACCATCGAAAATGCCCATTCACCGGGAGAGCGGCTGCTGATAGAGTCGGTGGAACCGGTCTACCGACTGCTCACGGAATTCATCAGCACGCCGCCCCGGCGCAGTCGCAGGCCATTTATGTAATACTTGGGTTGACACTGCGCCGGGCGGGCGCACAATAGGTGTCAGGACGCCGGCTCGAGGTGTTTTCGGGGGGCGTGACGGAGAGAGGCCAACCTTTAGGGGGGAGAAAACGATGGATTTCAAGAGTCATCTTGAAGAAGCCTGGAAGATGATGCTCAAGCACATCGCCGCACTCATTTTCCTTACTCTCGCCGCGGCGGCGGTGAGCGTAATTTCCTTCGGTATCCTGGCGCCGGTTGTGCTGGCGGGCTACATGCACGCCATTCTCCTTCTTCTCAGGGAGGACAGGGAGCCCAAGGTGCAGGACGTCTTCTCGCAGATGGGCCTTTTTCTGCCGCTCCTGCTCTTCGGTGTCACCGTCACCGTGCTCGCCATGATCGGCCTCGCGCTCCTTTTTCTTCCGGGGGTTCTCTTCCTGCTGGCCGCCTCCTTCTTCTGTCTCTACATGCTGCCGCTCATGACAGACAGGGGGCTGGGCCTTCTCGACGCAATCAAGGAAAGCTATTCCATGGTGACGAGGGACGGAATAAACGACCACGTCATCGTCTTCATCCTCTTCGCGGGACTCTCCGCCGTGGGGGGCACGGTGCTGCTGGGGTCCCTCTTCACCCTGCCTCTGGCCACGCTGTTTCTCATGTCCGTCTACCAGAGCCTTGCCGGGGCGGAAGCCGAGTCACCGGCGGAAACCGCCCCCCCGACCCCGGAGCCGGAGAGCGACACCCCGTAGGCTGTCTGCATCCAACTGCCGGGCCGCGAAACACTTCCCCAAAAGTGTAGTATTATTAATGGTTGTCAGTATACTGATGGGCGGCGTACCGCAGCCCCTGGCGGCCGGGGGGAGAATATCGCCTTCGGGCCGCATTGGTGCGGGCGGCCGCTGGGGGATTGATGTGAGTCGGGAAGACAGCGTGGAAGAGGGGCCGGGAAAATGCAGGTATTACAGGTTGTCTCAGCGAGCCTCGAGGCTTCGTGGCAGCTTCTGCTCGACTCCTCCGCCTACGTTCTGTTCGGGATCCTTGTCGGGGGTCTCCTCAAGGTCTTCCTCTCGCCCTCCTACGTGGCCCGGCACCTCGGGGAGGGGAAAATTACCTCAGTGGTGAAAGCGGCCCTGCTAGGGATCCCCATTCCCCTCTGTTCCTGCGGTGTACTGCCGGCGGCGGCCTCCCTGAAAAAGCAGGGAGCCAACAACGGCGCCACCACCGCCTTCCTGATCTCCACGCCCGAATCCGGCGTGGACTCGATAAGCATCAGCTACGCCCTTCTCGACCCCATCCTGACCGTGGCAAGACCCCTCTCCGCCTTTGTCACCGCCCTGGTGGCGGGCATCAGTGAAAATCTCATCCACGCCCCCGGGAACGAGGCGCCGATGAGCGCCGACCTGAGTTGCCAGATCGACAAGTGCTGCACCGGTGAGGACTGCAGCCCCGAAGAGCACGCCCGACACCATACGCTGAAAGAGAAGCTCGGCGCCGGGGTCGATTTTGCCGTCCGCGATCTCTGGGCGGACCTGGCCGGCTGGTTCCTGGTCGGCATCCTCCTCGCCGGCCTGATCACATCCCTCGTTCCCGACGACATGATCACGCGCTACCTGGGGGGAGGTCTGGCGTCGATGGGATTCATGCTTCTTCTGGGGGTTCCCCTCTATATCTGCGCCACCGCTTCGACGCCCATCGCGGCGGCGCTGATCATGAAGGGCGTCAGCCCGGGGGCGGCCCTGGTTTTTCTGCTGGTCGGACCGGCGACGAACATGGCCTCTCTTTCCGTCCTCCTGGGCATCGTGGGCAGGCGGGCCACCGTCCTTTACCTCGTTTCCATTGCTGTTGTCAGCGTGGGCTGCGGGATGGCCCTCGACATTTTCTACACCGCTTCCGGCATATCGGCCCGGTCGGCCATGGGGCAGGCCTCGGAGGTTCTTCCCTTCTGGCTGCGGCTGGCGGCCGTAGTCGTGCTGGCGGCTATTTCCATCGGGCCCCTGACGCAGTCGGCACGAAGGCTGGCAGGGAGAATCGGCGGCTTCTTCAACCACCGGGAAGATCAACACTGTGAATGCACCACTGGGAGATGTGCAGATGACAAGATCAAGTAGGCAGGAGCCGAGAACCTCTCGCCGGCCCGGCGTGGCGGGGCTCTGGCTCATTCTCACCTGCGCCGCGCTGCTGGCTTTTCAGCCCGGACAGGTGCTGGCAGGCAAGCTCAAGGTCGGGGACCCGCTCCCGCAGTTTTCCGGGGTGGACCTGGAGGGCAGTGTATTCGACACGAAGGAAACAGCCGGGAAGGTGCTCCTGCTGGACTTCTGGTCCATAGGCTGCTCGAGCTGTCTGGAAGAGATGCCGCACCTTGTGGATCTGTACAACAAGTACCGCGAGCAGGGGCTGGTGGCGCTGGGAATAAACACGGACCGCAAAGAGAAAAGGGTACGTTCCTTCGTCAACGGGAGCCTTCCGTACAAGATGACCTACCGCAACGTGGTGGACAAGAGGATGCAGATCATGAGGCTCCTCGGTGTCGCCATGCTGCCTACGACCATCCTGGTCGACACCTCGGGGGTGGTGCGGATGTTCCACGTCGGGTACAAGCCGGGCTTTGAAAAGGAGCTCGAAGAGAAGATTCACGAGCTTCTGCCGAACGGGCAGGGGCAGTAGAAACGCAGAAAGCAACACGGAGGCAGGATCCACATGAAGAAATGGTCAGTATTTATCGGGATGGCGGCGGTGATAACAGTGGCGGGCACGGCCTTTGCCGTTCGTCTCTCCAGCGTGTACGACGTGTCGTCCGGAATCTCCGCGGAGAGAGCCGCCGCCGTTGAGACCGAAAAGACGCCGGTCGCGCAGGCCGCCCTCTCCTCGGGGTGCGGCTCGTCGGAATGCGGCGCCGCCGCCGCGGGCTCGGGCTGCTGCAAGTCGGGGGCGGCTCCCGCGCAGGCGCAGATCGAGCGCATACGCGCCTATATCCATGATTACTATGCCGCTGAGCTCGACGATCCCTCCATAAAGGTCGACGTCCAGGACCTGGGGTGTCACCAGGAGGCGACGGTCACCCGGGCGGGCAAGGTGATCAAGCGCCTGTCGATCAACGGAGGAAGAATCACGGACATTACGTAGGCGCCTGCTGCACGTAAATAGATTTCTATTCTCACAGCAGGGAAGATGGGGGACGATGGACCAGCAGGCGCTGCACACCCTCCTGGGCGGGGGTATCAAGCACGGGGCAAGCGATATCCATTTCCGGCCGGGATCGCCGCCTCTGCTGAGGATAGATGGCAAGATGCTGACCTTGAAGTACGACAGGATCATGCCGGCAGACACGCTGGGCATGGCAAA
>JAUWCW010000265.1 GCA_030609125.1 Candidatus Rokuibacteriota bacterium | reverse complement strand
GCTCTTCCCAGCGTTTCAGCCTGTCGGAAAAATCCTCCAGGCGGGATTCGGAAAAGTCGTCCCACGCGAACCAGTCGCGCTCCGGCGGAAGAACCTGCGGGAAGTAGTAGAACTCGTCGCTGACGGAGCAGACGGGGAAGGCGCGGGCCACCCCTTCGTAGAAGTCTCTCGCCACCTCATCCAGAGCGCTTTTCCGCATCGTCGCCGACAGCCTTGGGACCCGCGCAAAAATAACTTCCCATTTTCGCATCTCATCTTCAGGCCGTCTTCGGCCGATCCTCACTCACGAAATCCTCGAAATAGCCTAGCTATTCCCACGGTTTCGCTCAATCAGATCGACCAAATACGACCTGAATCTGTGCGCCAATTCTGTGAACTTATTCTTGCGCGGGCCCTTAGTGTACGCTCATACTCGCCACAGAGGCGCTCTACTGTCAAGCCGGGCGCTGGTGTAGACTCTGCACCATGCAGACCAGCCGTCGGAGCCGCGTGTACATGATCCTGAGTGTTCTCCTCGCGGCGGGGGTTTTCGCGTTTCTCGCAAGGTACACGTCTCCGGGAGATGTTCTCCGCATTGTACGCGCCGCCGACCGGCGCGGAATCGCGGCCTTCGTCCTCCTCTCTCTCGTCATGAGCATTCTCCGGACCTGGAGATACGCCCTGTTCCTCGAGACTTCGGGGCACCGACCGCCGCCGGTCCCTCTCTTCCTCGTCGTCCTGGTGCGGAACTTCCTCTCCGACCTCCTGCCTGCCAGGCTGGGGACCCTCAGCTACGTCTACCTGGCCACCAGCCGCCTCGGCATACCCCTGAGCGGCTCCGCGTCCAGCTTCGCCCTCTCCTTCCTTTTCGACATAGCGGCCCTGGTTCCGATGATCGCCGCCGCCGCCCTCATGGCGGCTGCCGCGTCCCTGGAGTGGGACATGACGCGGGTCACACTCTTCGCGGCGTTGCTCGCGGTCTGCGCCGGCCTGGCCATCTCCCTGCTCCCGGCGCTTCTCAGGCTCGGCGGGTGGTTCATCGACTCCCTTCCCTTCCCCGGTGAGGCATGGCGCTCCAGGGGAAGAGAGTTCATGGAGGGAGTCGGGAGGGACGTGAAGGCCGCCAGGGAGGCGGGCGTCTTCTTCAAGATTTTCCTTATCTCCGTGCTGGTGCGACTCGCGAAATACGGCTCTCTCACGGCACTTCTCTACGCTCTTCTGCGGGGATCTGGCTTCGGGAAGGCGGTGCTCCCGCCATCGAAAGTCTTCCTCGGCCTCGTCTCGTCCGAGCTGGCCGCGAGCCTTCCCGTCTCCGGAATCGGCGGCTTCGGTGCCTACGAGGGAACCTGGTCGGTGGTGTTCACCATCCTCGGGATGCCCGCCGGACTGGCGGTAACGACGGGGATCTCCCATCACCTCTTCACCCAGGTGTACGGCTATTCCCTCGGGGCTCTCGCCATCCTGATCCTCCTCGCCGTCCCCATCAGGAAGCAGTGAGTGAAAGGCGCTTCCGCCCTTTCCGCGCTATAGTATGTCCTCAGGGAGATCGGAGGACATGGCGCATCGGAGATCAGAGAGCGGCTACTACAAAAACCAGCCGAACCCGGGAGGGTTCGTCAGCAGCCTCTCCTTCAGGGTGCGCAAGAAGATGTTTGCCGCCATGATGTCCCTCACCGGCGCCGACGAGCACACCACCATCCTCGACGTGGGCGTGACAAACGACACGCGGCAGGAATCGAACTTCCTGGAGAAGCTCTACCCGTACAGTGAGAACATCACGGCCGGCGGCATGGAGAACGCCTCGTTCCTGCAGGAGCAGCACCCGGGAGTCACGTACGTGCAGGCGGACGGCACGGACCTTCCCTTCCGTGACAAGAGCTTCGACCTGGTCACGGCGTTTGCCGTTATTGAGCACGTGGAAAACCGGGGAAACCAGGCACGATTCGTGAGGGAGCTGTGCCGCGTCGGCAGAATCTGTCTCATCACCACCCCCAACCGCGGCTACCCCATGGAGGTGCACACCATGGTGCCGTTTCTGCACTGGCTTCCTCCCGAGACGCGCAGAAAGGCCCTCCGGCTGCTGGGAAAGGACTTCTACGCCCGGGCTGAACCTTCTCGACGCCAGGACCCTAGGGGGGATGTTCCCGGAGCCCATGACTGTCGGCGAGCACCACCACCGGCTACTGGGCATCGTGTCGAACCTGTTCTTTTACGCCAGAGAGACGGACGGGTCTAGCCCGGATATTTCTTGAGCCATCTGCTGCGAGCGCGGATATCACGCAATCTCAAGGTCTTTTCTTGCCTCACGACCTTGCAGTGCTGCAGCACAGCTTCACCCGCTCAACTGCGCAAAGCCCTTGATCTTACGTAATCTCCACCCTCTCGCAACGAAGTTCATGAAATATCCGGGCTAGCGCAGGGAGGCGATGAAGGGGCCGACGGCTCCGGGTCCCTTTTCCTCCACCAGATGTATGGTCCGGGTGCCGATGACTGCGATGTCCGCCTTGCCGGCCAGGGCCGCCACGTCCTCCCGGCCCTGGATGCCGAAGCCGACCGCCAGGGGGAGGTCGGTTGCGGCGCGGCAGCGACGCAGATAGTCGTCAAACTCGCCGCTGAATGATGTCCGCGCGCCCGTCACGCCGCGCCGCGCCACGCAGTAGATAAATCCCTCCGCCGCCGCGGCCAGCTCGCGCATCCGCTCGTCGGTGCTGGTGGGGGCGAAGATCTGGATGGGAGCGATGCCGTACTCTCCCGCGAGCTTCAGGTACGACGCACCCTCCTCAGGCGGGAGGTCGGGGACGATGAACCCCCTGATCCCCATGGATTTCGTCCTCTCGAAAAAGGCTTCCGGCCCGTACTTGTAGATGATGTTGAAGTAGGTCATGAAGAGAAACGGTATCGAATGCTCCGCCGTCACTTCGGTGGCGAAGTCGAGACACTCCCGCACCGTGACGCCGCCGGCTATCGCCTCCTGGCAAGCCCTGGAGATGACAGGCCCGTCCGCCACCGGCTCGGAGAAGGGGATCTGCATCTCGATGAGATCGACACCACCGCCGACCATCCGGCGGATCACCTCGCGGTTCACCTCCAGGGAAGGATAGCCGAGAACGAGATGGGTCATGAGGAGGATCTCTTTCCTCTCCCGGGCCGCGCGGATGTCACTCTGCAGAGTACTCATGGCCCTTCTCCCGGATAAATGCCTTCCACGACGGATCGTCGAAGGCGTGCGCTATGGTGAAGATGTCCTTGTCGCCGCGGCCGGACATGTTGATCATGATCGCCTCTTCCCGCGAGAGATCTCCCACCTCCTTGAAGGCCTGCACGAACGCGTGGGCCGACTCCAGGGCGGGGATGATGCCCTCCTTCTTCATCGTCAGCTCCAGGGCCTCCATGACCTCCGCGTCGGTGGCGGCCTCGAAGCGGACCCGCCCCCTGTCCCGCAGGTCGGTAAGGATCGGCGACACGCCCACATAGTCCAGCCCTGCCGCCACGGAATAGGTGTCCCGCATCTGCCCGTCACCGTCCTGGAGGAACATCGTCTTGTACCCCTGGGCTACGCCCGGGGAGGCGTCGTCTCCGGCAAGCCTGGCAGCGTGCATGCCGCTTTCGAGCCCTTTGCCCCCCGCCTCCACTCCGACGAGCTGCACCTCGCCATCGTCAAAAAAGCCCTGGAAGATCCCCATGGCGTTGGAGC
>JAUWCW010000079.1 GCA_030609125.1 Candidatus Rokuibacteriota bacterium | reverse complement strand
GTCATTCCTTGAAACTCTTTGCTTTTCGGCGGGTTGCCAAAGAGACACCATATTGGCTGTCCCGAGATTAGAAGTCCGTTGCTCTATCCAGCTGAGCTACAGGCGCACTCTGGTTGAATATTAACTGCTTACGCTCCATTTCTCAAACTCCACAGCTTCCTCGGGAAAGGTGAATCCTTCCCCTCCCCTTCTTACACCCGACTCGAACTGTTCTGCTGGCGCGGGTCTGTGCGGCTCACATGTAGGGCATTGCTGGTATGTGACCGCGGAGACGGGCGTAGACGGCAAGGGCCCCACGGTGATGGGCAGTATGGTCGTTGATGCCGCTGAAAATAGCGAATCGCGGTGCACCGCCCATCACCGGACCTGCCGGCAGAGGCATGGCCCACTCCTCGGCTGAATGCTTGAGAATAGTTTCCTCAGCTGTCGCGAAGGAGCGGTCGAGCCATTCGCGGGAAGCGGTCAGGGAGGTGACCCCGGCGACCTCTGCTCCATGTTTCTCGAAGTCCATGTCGAAGCCTATGTCTCGAAAAGCTCCCTCGAGGAACCAGTCGACAGTCTGGGCGACATGGGCCACCACACGGGCCGTCGTCATCAGTCCCTCGATGGGAGCGAAGGCGGAGTCCTCTTCGGTGAGGCACGCCGTCGTGCGGTCAAAAAACACCTTGAATGACTTGAGCTCACTCACCAGGGCATCGGGAGTCATAACGTTTCCTCCTTTCAGGGAAAAGCAGAGTCTTCATCATACTTTCCTACGTGCGACTGGCTGTCAAGACGGGAATGCGACGGGTTGTGCACATTTTTGCCTTTTCCCCCCGAATGATGTAGTTTTATACATAGGGAATGGAATAGTGAAAAGAACATTCGAGAAACGCCGGCATACTCGCGTTTGGGCTCATTTCCCCATCAAGTTCTGCGAAACCTCCTCTTCCTCCCGGGTCTGTCACGGAGCTCTGGTCAGGGATGTCAGCGCCGGCGGCGTGAGATTCCACAGCGAGTCCTTCCTTCCCCACGACACCAAGCTCTTTTTGGAGTTTTCCCTTCTCGACAAGAAGGAATTGGTCAAGACCTTCGCCAAGGTTGCGTGGATGAGAAGTCTCCCCGCCGGCTATCGCTTCGAGATCGGCACCGAGTTCACCGACCTCGGTCCGGAGGAGACGGTCCTCCTCGAGTCGCTGACCCAGACGCAGACGCCCCGCCCCGCCTGATCCCCCACCGGGACGGCGCACACAGGTGATCGGGGACAGCCCCCGGTTCGCCGACGAGATGGTCGGGGCGAGAGGATTTGAACCTCCGACTTCCTGCTCCCAAAGCAGGTGCGCTACCAGGCTGCGCCACGCCCCGTACGGTGAATGGCCAATAATAGCATTGTTGTTCCGAGGATTCCCGCCAGATCCTTCGCGGAGATTATCCTGAAGAGACGTCAGATCCCTCGCTTTCCTCGGGATGACAGGTCGAAGCTTTCCAGGCTGATTTGCATTTTCCTTAAAGCCCGGCCGCGGTGGCTGAGGGCATCCTTTTCCCGCGGACTCAGCTCGGCCATCATGCGGCCGTCGGGGAGGAGAAAAATCGGGTCGTAGCCGAAGCCTCCCGTGCCCCTGGGCTCAAAAGCTATCTCACCCTCGCAGCTTCCATCGGCGGTGATCTCGCCGCCGTCGGGGAAGGCGAGGACCGCCACGCAGCGGTAGCGGGCACTTCTCTTCCCGGCAGGAACGTCTTTCATATCCTCCAGGAGTTTGCGGGTGTTGTCCCCGTCGGCGGCACTCTCGCCGGCGTACCTGGCTGAGTATATGCCGGGCGCCCCGCCCAGGGCGTCCACCTCGAGACCGGAGTCCTCGCCGAGGGTCGGCAGGCCCGTCGCCTTCGCCGCGGGATGGGCCTTCTTGCGGGCATTCTCGAGGAAGGTGTCACCGTCCTCAACCGCCTCCGGCAGATCGGGAAAGTCGGCGAGACTCAGGAACTCCACCTTCGGCCCCTCCCCTTCCGCGAAAATCGCCGTGATCTCCACCGCCTTCTTGCGGTTTCCCGTGGCGAGAAGGATCTTCACCCTTTTTCCCCCAGGGCAATCCCCCTGCCGAGAACCTTCTTCTGCACCCCCACAAGGTCTGCTATGCCTTTCTTGGCAAGATGTGTCATCGTCTCCAGGCGGTTCCAGCTGAAAGGCTCCTTCTCCGCGGTGCCTTGGATCTCAACGATCTTGCCGCCTCCGGTCATGACCACGTTCATGTCCACGTCGGCCCGTGAGTCCTCGTCGTAGCAGAGATCAAGCAGGATCTCTCCCTCGACGACACCGACGCTGATAGCCGCCAGATGGTCCCGAACGGGGATGGTGTCGATCAGCCCCTCTCCCCTGATCTTCTCGAGGGCGAGACAGAGAGCGACGAAGGCGCCTGTTATGGATGCGGTCCTGGTCCCGCCGTCGGCCTCGATCACGTCGCAGTCTATCCACACCGTCCGCTCGCCGAGCGCCTCCATGTCCGTCACGGCCCTGAGCGACCGGCCGATGAGGCGCTTGATCTCGTGGGTCCGGCCTCCGACCTTGCCCTTGGAGGACTCCCGGGGCGTCCGCGTGTGGGTCGAGCGCGGCAGCATGGCGTACTCTGCCGTCACCCACCCCGAACCCTTCCCCCGCATGAAGTGGGGCACTTTCTCCTCCACGCTGGCGGCGCAGATCACCCTCGTTCCGCCGACGGATATCAGCGCCGACCCTTCGGCGTTTCTCAGATACCCCGGCTCGATTTCAACGGGGCGCATCTGCCCCTCTTTTCTTCCGTCAATTCTCTTCACTTTCATCTCCTGTCTCACATGTCCACCTGGTACGCCCGCCCGATGGGGGCGTCGAGAAAGCGCCGGCCCAGGACCTTGAACTTGGCCGGCAGGTCGGTAACGAAAAACCGGTGCCGGGAGGGGCGCCGGGACGTCGTCCCCAGGCCGGTGCGCTCCAGCATCTCCCTCACCGCCCGGGCCGTCTCCTCCGCCGAGTCTATCAGCCGCACCCTCGGCCCCATGACCTTGCGGATCGTCCCCTTCAGCAGCGGGTAGTGGGTGCACCCCAGAACCAGGGTGTCGATCCCCCCCGCCCGAAGGGGCTCGAGGTACTCCGCGGCGACAAGGTGCGCCACCTTGCCCTCCACCCAGCCCTCTTCGGCGAGGGAGACAAAGAGAGGACAGGCCCTGGCGACGATGCGTGTTCCCGGGCGAAAGCGCAGGATGGCCTTCTCGTAGGCGCCGCTGCGGATGGTCCCCTCCGTTCCGATCACTCCCACCCGTCCGCCTGTCGTGGCGGCGGCCGCCGCCTTCGCCCCCGGCTCGGTGACCCCTAGAACAGGCAGTCCCGGGAAGCTGCGTCTCAGGGTCGGCAGGGCGACGGCGGCCGAGGTGTTGCAGGCCACCACCAGCATTTTCACACCTTTTGAGACGAGAAATCCCGCCGTCTGAAGGGCGTACTTTCTGATCGTCACCGCCGAGCGGGTCCCGTACGGCACGCGGGCGGTGTCTCCGAGGTAGATGGTGTCTTCCCGCGGCAGAAGCCGCGAGATCTCCTTGAGGACCGTCAGGCCCCCGACGCCGGAATCAAAAACGCCTATCGCATCACTCAACGCCGCATCCCCCGTCAGCCGAAGTGCGCGCCGATCCACTGCCCGACGGTGTGGGTCGCGACGATCACGAGCAGCGCGATTCCGAGATGTTCACTGACAACCCTGGCGGGGATGTCTCCCTGCTCGCGGGCCAGATAGTAGCTGAGGGCACCGAGGACCGACAGGCCGTAGACGACGCTGACGATGACCGCCGTGGGGAGGTCCAGCAGGAGGACGGGGACGGCGAAGGTAAGGGCAAGGAAGAACTTGGACAGGAAGGTGGCGATGGTGGACTGCCAGACCTCCCAGTGGGTGTGAGTGTTCTCCGACTCTTCGGCGATGTGGATGCCGAGGGCGTCGGAAAAGGCGTCGGCGACGGCTATGGTGAGGATGCCCCCCAGGACCGCCGGCTTCGAGTGGGTGCCGGAGTTGAGCCCGACCATCAGGCCCAGGGTCGTGATGACGCCTGAGGTCAGGCCGAAGCAGACCCCTGTCTTGATCGAATGGTTCAGCATGAGACGGTCTTTTTCAGGTCCGGCCGAAATCGTCTTCCAGCCGCTCGATGTCGTCTTCGCCGAAGTAGTCGCCCCGCTGGACTTCGATGAAGACAACGTTCTCCGTGCCGGGATTGGCGATGCGATGGGCCTCGCCGGTGCCGATGTCGACCGACTCCCCGGGACCGAGGCGGATGTCGCGCCTATCGATGGTGACCACGGCCTCTCCCGCCACGACGTGCCAGTGCTCGCTTCTTCTGCTGTGGCGCTGATAGGAGAGCCTCTTGCCGGCGTAGACCGTTATCCTCTTGACCTTGTGATCTTCCCCGTCGGAGAGGACCTCAAAGAAGCCCCAGGGGCGGTGGTCCTCCACGGGATGCGTGTCGACCGCGTCGTTTTTCATGCCGAAAAGTATACCAGATCTTTCCCCCGTGGCATTTTTGTCTATACTGGGGGAGCGATTCGTAAGAGAAGGAGGAGAGAGCCATGTCGGACGCGGTCATCATCTACGGAAAGGCCAGCTGACCCTACACCGTGAAGGCCCGTGAGGCCTACTCAGCCGAGGGACGGGAGGTTGACTACCGGGACGTGAAAGCGGACCGCGCCCTCCTGGACGAGATGCTCCGGCACAGCAAGGGACGGCGCGACGTTCCCGTCATCCTGGACGGAGGGAAGGTCACCATCGGCTACGGAGGCTCCTGAGGGGTCTGATCCGACGGCGGGTCCCGCCGTCAGGCTGAAAGCCGCTCTTCCAGAAGCTCAAGGCGAGGGACCTGCAGTCTGTCCGTCCGCGGACCATCCTTGGGAAGGCTGACCATGAAGATCGCGCCCCCTTCAGGGTTGTCCTGCGCCCAGATGACACCGTCGTGGAGCTCGACGAGGTGGCGTGAGATCGCCAGGCCGAGTCCCGTGCCCTGAACACCTTCCTTGCGCAGCCGCTCGAAGCGGCAGAAGACCCGCTCCTTTTCTTCGTCGGGAATGCCCACTCCGAAATCCTTCACCGAGACGGTCCAGAGCTTCCCCCCGTCCTCGATGTCGACCTCCACCCTCTCGCCTTCGGGCGCGTACTTGGCCGCGTTCGAAAAAAGGTTGACGAAGACGTTCTCGAGCATGGTGTTGGCGCGGATGGGGAATTCCCCGCTGGGCCGATAGACGAGCTCCACGCCGGCGCCGCCGCAGCACTCCTCCACTTCCAGCATCGCCTCTTCGATGACGGCGCCGAGGTCGAGATCCTCGCACTCCACCGCCTCCATCTCCTTCAGGTGAGTGAAACGCGAGGCGTTGTCGATCATGTTGATCAGCCGGGCGGCGGTGTTCTTGATCTTGACGCTGAAGTCCCTCGTCCGCGGATCCACTTCCCGCTCGAGGATAAAATCAGCGTAGCAATTTATGATCCCCGTCGGGTTCAGCAGGTCGTGGCGCATGATGTCGGTGAACAGGTCCTTGAGCCGGTTCGACTCTTCCAGCTTGCGGGCGTGGACCTTCAGGTCTTCCTCGGCGGAGCTCCGCGCCTCCTCTGCCCGCATGAGTCTTCGCCCCCCCGCGAGAAGCGCCGTGAAGCCGACGATCCACAGGGCCGCGTGGGCCATAATCAGCTTCAGGATGGTGCTGCGCTCGATCGTCCGCATGGGCTTCATCGGCACGGCCATGCTGATCCCGCCGCGGATCTCGCCGGGGCTGTAAGCCTGGCCCGCATGGCATCCGAGGCATTCCTGCTCGGCCACGAGGGGCTTCATGAGGCGAAAGTACTCGACACCGTCCACCATGGCGACGGAGCTCACCTCCTCAGCCCCCTCCTCGAAATCCAGGAGCGCCGACCACTCCCACCGGTCGGGCTTGTTTCC
This sequence comes from Candidatus Rokuibacteriota bacterium, assembly GCA_030609125.1. Taxonomy (GTDB): domain Bacteria; phylum JAUVQV01; class JAUVQV01; order JAUVQV01; family JAUVQV01; genus JAUWCW01. Next base: position 2,251 of record JAUWCW010000079.1, on the reverse strand, counting down.
GGGCCGTATGGGATTGAGGCTGGTGAGGTGCCCCGCCACGTTGTGCCACTCGCCGGCGTACTCGTGGGCCTGTCGGGTCATGAAGGCGGGGTTGACGAGCGTCAGGCGCTCCCCCGTGGTCGTGGTGATGTCCCTGTCGGCAACGTCGGCGAGGTAGGGGTTCGGCCGGGTCTCGTCGGTAACTCTGACGTAGACGCCGCCGTGCCGGGAGTTCCAGTTGCGGTAGACGACGTCCTCGTCGTGGGCGATGCGCGCCTGGATCCGTGCCTCCTCGATGGTGCTCTTGTGCACCTGCGATGCGTTCCAGAAAAGTGAGGCAAGGATCATGACCGTGCCGGTCACTCCCACCGCGAATATGGAGGTTCTCAGGTATTTCAGCATCGATTCGTGTTTCTTCTCACTGGGTATTTAATACTAAATAGGTTAGGTACAAAGTAGGCGATGGCTCATGAACTTCGCTGTGATAGCCGTCACACCAGCCGAAAAAAAAGAAAAAAGGCGTTTTTCCTTGACATGCCATGGGGGGGTACCCTATATTAAGGACATGGAGCAGGCACAGATCGCCCGCCTCAGCAGGATCGAGGGGCAGGTGCGCGGGATCAAGAAGATGATCGAGGAGGAGCGTTACTGCGTCGACGTTCTTCTGCAGCTTCGCTCGGCCATCAACGCCCTCTGCAAGGTCCAGGACAACATCTTCAAACATCATATCGAGACCTGTGTGCACGACTCGCTCAGCGAGGGGAGCGATGCCGACAAGGAGACGAAAATCAGCGAGATCCTCGAACTGATCTCAAGGTTCAGAAAACCGTAGGGGGTGCATGGTGGAAAATGTCTTTCTGATCGCGTTTGTTCTTTTTATCGTCTACAAGATCTTCACCGGCGGCGGCTGAGGCCCCTCCCATCACCACGGTGCTGGTGAAGGCAGCGGAACGGGCAAGGACGACCGCAAGGGAGGGGGTTGCTGTCCCCTCGCCTGAGAGGCGGTGAGTGCTGTGTCACGGTGGGGTCGCAATGGCTGACGCGGAAAAGAAAGAGGAGCGGCGCGTAACCATCGGCGTTACGGGGATGACCTGCGCCTCCTGCGTCGCCTCGGTGGAAAAGGCCCTCAAGAGCGTCGAGGGCGTTTCCGACGCGCGGATCAACCTCGCCGCGGAAAAGGCCTCCATCGACTTCGACCCGGGCTTCGCATCGAGGGAGGACCTCGAGAAGGCCATCTCCGATGCCGGCTACACCCCGGTGAAGGAGGCGCCCGCCTCCACGCCCGGCACCATAGCCATCGGCGTCAAGGGCATGCACTGCGCCTCCTGCGTCGCCTCCGTCGAAAAGGCCCTCAAGGGCATCGAAGGAGTCTCGGATGCACGCGTCAATCTGGCCACCGAAAAGGCCTCCGTCGATGTCGACCCCGCCCGCGTCTCCATCGCCGATATCGAAAAAGCGGTGAGCGACGCGGGCTACACCCCCGTGCGGGAGGAGGAGACAACGGCGGACCGCGAGAAGGAGGCACGCGAAAAGGAGATCGGCACCCTCAAGCTGAAGTTTCTCGTATCGGTCTGTCTCGCCATTCCCCTCCTGTACGTCGCCATGGGCCCCATGGTGGGCCTGCCTCCCCTCCCCTTCAGCGACGGCGCGATCGCGCTTATCCAGTTTCTCCTCGCCACGCCGATCCTCGTGGTGAACAGCCAGTTCTACTCCCGGGGCCTTCTCGCGCTGGCCCGGACGAAGACGGCCACCATGGACACCCTCGTCGCCATCGGCACCGGCGCCGCCTGGCTCTACAGCCTGGCCGTGAGCACCGCCGTCTGGATGGGCCGCCCGGGCTTCGGCGCCGACGACCTCTACTACGAAACGGCCGGCGTCCTCATCACCTTCATTCTCATGGGCAAACTCCTCGAGGCGCTCGCCAAGGGCAAGACCTCGGAGGCGATCAAGACCCTCATGGGCCTGCAGCCGAAGACGGCCACCGTCATCCGCGACGGCAAGGAGAAGGAGATCCCCATCGACGAGGTAGCCGTCGGGGACATCGTGCTCGTCAAGCCGGGCCAGAAGATCCCCGTGGACGGAACCGTCGTCGAGGGCCACTCCAGCGTCGACGAGTCGATGCTCACCGGCGAGAGCATCCCGGTCGAGAAGTCCGCCGGCGACACGGTGACGGGGGCCACCATCAACAAGACCGGCTCGTTCACCTTCGAGGCCACCCGGATCGGAAAGGACACGGCGCTCGCCCAGATCATCAAGCTCGTCGAGGACGCCC